>CANKNL010000103.1 GCA_947483345.1 Chitinophagaceae bacterium
CTTGAATGCCGCCCTTTTTTTATAAAAAGGGCGGCATTTTTTATACTGCGTATCATTACTAATAGGGTTTAGTCATTATTTTAATCGTAATAATTTATTAAAATATTCCGTTAGAGAATAACATACAGGTTATAAAACTATGACCAGTATACAGTTCACACTAGTTTGTAGAATAATTTAGGTTAGCGTGTAGTGTTTTTATTACTTAATCTAAAAGTTAAATTCCTTATGAAAACTCTTTACTTTATTTTTATTTTTTTATTTTTTATTTCAATTACTGAAGCCAGGGCTAAAAAATTTACTGAAGCAAAAAAGGTTAAGTTTTTTATTGAATGTCATTATGAAGCGTGTAATAATTCTATACCACTAACTGAATTGGTTAATGATAATACAGATAATAATATCCTGTTTAATCTGTTACCGTCGGTTTTAACCAGGGGGCCTTATTTACAGGTTGGTACACAAACCAGCATCATTATCAGATGGAGAACTGATATTGCTGAAAATTCAAGGGTAACCTGGGGCACTGTTTTTGGCAGCTATCTCAACACGGTTGATTCGTCAACTTCCACAACAGAGCATATTGTAAAAATAAGCGGACTCACAGCCGATACTAAATACTGGTATACCATTGGTAGCAGTACGCAAACCCTGCAGGCAACCAATACCAATTATTTTTTAACCTTACCAACATCCAATCCAAATCGGAAATTGCGGTTTGTTGCACTGGGCGATTGTGGTAATGCCTCTGTTAACCAGATAGCTGTAAAAAACACATTCATTAATTTCATCGGTTCCAATGATGTAGATGCCATGATTTTACTGGGCGATAATGCATATAATTCGGGTACAGATCCAGAGTTTCAAACCAACTATTTTGATATTTATAAAAATGACATTTTAAAATATTATAAGCTTTATCCCGCACCGGGTAATCACGATTACGGCAACAATCCCGCTAATACCGGTAAAACCGGCGCTACACCGGCATTAAGTATGCCGTATCATAATAATTTTACAGTACCTATGGCCGGTGAAATTGGCGGTGTGCCTTCGGGCGTAAAAAACTATTATTCTTTTAATATTGGTGAGGTTCATTTTATTTCTTTGGATTCTTACGGTAAAGACGATGCCAATACCACCAAAATGTATGACACGACAGGGGCACAGGCTACCTGGTTAAAAGCAGACCTGGCTGCTAATACACAGAAATGGACCATTGCTTATTTTCACCACCCGCCTTATACAAAAACCAGTCATACCTCCGATACAGAATTAGATCTGGTAGCCGTGCGTGAAAAATTTGTTCGTATTCTGGAGCGCTTTGGTGTTGACCTTGTTATATGTGGTCATAGCCACGGCTACGAAAGAAGTTATTTATTGAAAGGATTTTATAACACCTATGCGAGTCCGTTATTGGATGCTAACTTTAATGCAGTTTCGCATACAGCAACCGGTACCATGCAAAATGCAAAATACGATGGAACTGTCAATGCCTGTCCGTATAAGTATAACTCGGGCCAGTATAATCATGGTTCGGTATATGTTGTTTCAGGCTCTGCCGGCATGGTAGGCGGTACCACTTTAGGGTATCCGCATGATGGTATGTATTATTCCAATCCCACCAACGGGGGCTGTTTTTATTTTGAAGTAGACAGTAACCGGCTGGATGCCAAGTTTATTTCTTATACCACTGCTCCAACACCCATTGTTCGTGATCAGTTTACCATATTTAAAGATGTAAACAAAACACAAAATATCAATGCCGTGTTAAACGATCCCTTAACACTCACGGCCTCCTGGAAAGGAAATTTTTACTGGCCCAATAATGACGCTGCAACAACACGCAGTGTTACTATCAATAACAACACGATAGGCACTTTTACTTATTCGGTAACAGATGCCAGCAGTGGCAGTTGTATTCAGGATGTTTTTAATGTTACCGTTTCAGGGGCATTGCCTGTTGCTATTAACTGGTTTAAGGCCAGCTTGCAAAAAAACAATGTAATGCTTAACTGGAGTACATCTCAGGAAAATAATAGTCAATATTTTACCATACACAAATCGACTGATGGCGTCCACTTTAGCTTTTTAGGAAAGCTGGGTGCTGCGGGCACATCAACAGTTGTACATAGCTATCAACTTGTAGATCACAACCCATTTGACGGCACAAATTATTACCGTTTATCACTAAAAGATAATGATGGGAAAACGAATAATTTCGAAATAAAATCCGTTTACTATAGAGCTGGCAATAATTTTAGTGCCGATATACTAAATAAAGGGAATGGCCGGGTTAGTGTGGCTATTCACAGTACACAGGCAACAAAGGTTAAAATGAAAGTGTTTGATATTATCGGTAAAGAAATTTTACAGGAATCTTTTTCTGTAAACAATGGCGGCGGGTTAAAAGATGTGTATTTAAAAAATGGGGTATATGTATTTGTGTTTTTTAATGATAAAGCAGAAAGGATCAGCTATAAAGTAATTGTTCAGTAATAGTCTATAAGCGGTTGAGGCCTTATTTTGAAAAGGAAGTCCTAAAACTTCTTTGGAAAAACGAGTGAATCCGATTTTATGAAAAGGTTTGTACAATATATCATTGTCATGCTTATGCTTGCAACAACTGCAGGTGCTCAAATCATAAGGCCATTTACAACAAGGTATTACAATCCCTCAGTCATGGGGAATATTGTGTATGTCTCCAATAGTATTATATCTACGGCTGGTGTTGGTGCCGGAAGTCCGGGCACAGGAGAGGTTCCGCCGGCAGGAACGAGTAAGGATAATGCCGGTGCAGGAATAAATATCGACGTAGATAACCCGGCACCCACAGTTAAATTGGCATTTGGAAGTGTATGGGATTTGCATACTCAAAGTGCGGCACCACCTAATGATGGCAGTGCCCGTACCTGGATTAACCCGGCTTATGTTTTAACAGCAAACTGGAATGTGGGCGCTGTACCAGTGGCTGGTGGCGGTAAATATGGTTTTAATTCAGGACAGGCAACCTGTGTAAAAAGTAGTGCGGCTGCAACCAGTTGTACGCCGGGTGGTGTAAACAAATACACGGCATATTATTTTAGAAATACGGTGAATTTTACGGCAGCTGAATTATCCACAACCTTTCAAACCATACAATTAAACGTACAAAGAAATGATGGTATCGTTATTTATATAAATGGTACAGAAAGAGCAAGGAATAATATGCCTGCAGGTGTACCAGTTTTTACTACAGTGGCTTCGGCAGATATTGCTGTTGGCGCTACAGAAAATTTTACATTTAATTTAAGCCCCGCATTTTTTTCTGCTGGGGCTAATTCTATTGCTGTTGAAGTACATCTGAGAACAAATACGTCAACCAATATGTCATTTGATATGCAGGTATTGGGGATTGATAATAATGGCACATTTAATTCATCAACAGCCGATTTGAATTTACCAAGCTGTTCGCAGGTTTTATTCGCCGGTTTATATTGGGCTGCAGATCAGGGAACTTCTGGTACAGACAGTACCTGGATGACAGCGGGTTTCAATACGATAAAATTAAAAATTCCGGGTGCTGCATCTTATCAAACACTTACATCAACACAAACCAACAGGCATAGCCTTGCCTGGTCAACGGCAGGGTTTAACCATACCGGTTATTTATGTTTTGCAGATATTACATCGCTCATTAATGTAACCAATGCAAATGGTACTTATACCGCTGCAGATGTAATTGGCCCGATAGGGATTAATAATGCCTGTGGTGGGTGGACCATAGTAATTGCTTATTCCAATGCGTCTCTTCAACCCCGTAATTTAACGGTGTTTGATGGCAGTGTGGTTGTAAATCTGGGAGACCCGGCTGTAGATGTAAACATCAGCGGGTTCTTGACACCACCTTTGGGCCCTGTAAGTTGTGAACTTGGTGTAGTGGTATATGATGGTGACAGGGGTTCATCAGATGCCTTTGCATTTAAACAAAATGGCGCAGCATCATTTTATGATATGGCAACAGTAGCTGTGCCGCTAAATGGTGCAGCCGATGCTTGGAACAGTAAAATATCTTATAAAGGCGTTGTTGTAACTACAAGGAACCCTGCATTCCAGAATACACTGGGTTATGATGCACCCATATTCGACCTGCCCAATACGTCAAATGCACAACTTAGTAATAGTCAAACGGCAGCTACGATCCGTTTTTCATCACCTAGTGAAAATTATTTTGTACATGTACTTAGCACTTCCATTTCGCAGTATAACCCATCATTTGCTTTTGATAAAACATCAACAGATATTAATGGAGGATCGCTGCTTCCCGGAGAAAATCTGCGTTACCAGATCAATTATAATAATATGGGTAATGATTCCAGTACCAATACGATTATCATTGACAATATTCCTTTAGGGTCAACTTATTTGCCCGGCAGTATAAAAATAAATGGGGTAGCTAAAACCGATATGTCGGCAGATGATCAGGCAGAATTTGATTTTACCAACAACCGTGTTGTATTTCGAATTGGGGTTGGTGCAAATGCTGTAACCGGAGGTAATATTGGCCCAGGGGTTAGTGGCAATGTTCAATTTGATGTGGTTACGGCTTCATCCTGTGATATTTTGAACTGTGTGGGATCTTTAAGAAATAGTGCTAGGATAAATTATATTGGAAAAAGATCATTGGATGTATTATATGATTCCAGCGGTGTAAGTAGTTCGGGTTGTATTACACTTGGACCGGTTATCAATTTAGTATCTGGTACCTGTTTTGCTCCACGGGATACCTTGTTGGTTAATAGTTGCCCGGTGATAAGTATCACACTTCCATGGATGCGGTATGCGGGTTATACTTTTTATTCGGCTCAGCCCTTTGTGCCAGCCAATATTTATAATCCTTTAACACCGGTAACCATTTCAAATGTTTACTGGGCCTATTTTAATAGTGGTGTTGGTTGTTCAGATACCGCACGGATACAGGTAATAATAACCCCCTGCCCTGATATAGATGATGATAATGACGGGATACCAGACTATGTTGAGTTTGATGATCCGGTTGCGTTGCAGGATCATAACAGTAATGGCATTCCTAACTGGAAAGACCCTGCCTACACCGGTTTTGTTGATTATAACAGTGATGGTTACAATGATAATTTTGAATGGGGAGCCGATTCGGATAATGATGGTATACCCAATTTTCTGGATACCGATTTTTGGAAAGGCTGGTTAGATGTAAATGGTGATGGGGTTAATGATAAATCGGATAAGGACCAGGATGGTATACCCAATCAATATGACCTGGATAGTGACAATGACGGCCTGCCAGATGTGGCAGAATCTTACGGAGTAGACACCAATGGGGATGGGGTTATAGATAATTATACTGATACGGATAATGATGGGTTTTCTCAAAATGTGGATGCCAATAATACTGGTGTTCAGGGTTCTGGCAATGGATTGGGTGCACAGGATTTTGATGGAGATGTGGTTCCAAATTATCTTGATCTGGATAGTGACAATGATGGTATTCCTGATTTAATAGAAGCATTAGGTGCCGATATAAACCATGATGGTAAAATTGATGGCTTTACAGATGCCAATGGTAATGGCATTGATGATAACCATTATTTGGCAACGGCTCTATTAATAACCGGCACCGATTTGGCACCTGTTGATGGTCGTGCTGATACTTATCCCAATAAAAACAAGGATCGCGATTTTAGGCCCAATGCGTATGATATGGATAGTGATGGTGATGGTATTGTAGATGTGATTGAAGCTGGTTTTCCGGATGTGAATTTTAACGGTATTGTTGATGGTACTATTGCCAGTAACGGATGGGCAACGGTCGTCTCTTCATTACCGGCATTAGGATTACAGTTAAATGATTCGGATCCCTATCCCGATTACCTGGATATTGATTCGGATGATGATGGGATACCGGATAATATTGAAGGACAATCTACGGCCGGTTATTCATTACCAACATTAGTGGATGCTGATGGAGATGGATTGATGAATCCTTATGATAATTTGCCGGCAGCCTTTGGAGGTGCTGGTATATTAGTGTATGATCATGATGGTGATGCCAAGCCGGATTATAGGGATCTGGATAGTGATGCTGATGGTATTTTGGATGTTATAGAAGGCAATGATTTTAATTTGAATGGATTAGCAGATGATGATGTAACCTTAACCGGATTGGATACGGACGGGGATGGCTTAGATAATAAATTTGATTCTTTGAATTCGGTAACCAATATTAAAGGCACGTCTTACCGGATGGGTAACGGCGGTACATTTACGGGCGATGCATCACCGGGTTCAAGAACAACTGTACAACGTACAGTCATTACACAAACAAACAGGGATTGGCGTTTTGTTGGGGTTGTATTACCTGTTCAGTTTTTGAGTTTTACAGGTGTAAATAACAATGAACAGGTTTTATTGAGCTGGACAATCATTACCGATAAAGCAGTTGATCGCTTTGAAATTGAACGACGTATTGATAATAATAACTTCATCAAAACAGCCACTGTAAGCGAAAATGTAATATTACATGTAGAACAAAACTTTACAGCAACGGATGATATTACTAACTTAAATAGTGAACTGTTTTATTACCGTTTGAAAGTTATTGATAAGAACGGATCTGTACAATACAGCCAATTACTGGTTATCCGGAGGCAACAAAGTAAAATGCAAATAAAAATTATGCCTAACCCGGCAAGTAATTATGTATCCGTATTGTTCTATGCAGAAAAAGAATCAGAGGTAACCATTCGGATGACAGATAATTTGGGTAAAACAATATTACAGCAAAAACAAAAAGTGGCAAAAGGGAATAATACTTTACAATTGAGAGATCTCAACAAATACAGCATGGGAGTATATTCATTGCAGCTATTTGTAAATAGTGAAGTCGTCATACAAAAACTGCTATTGGTAAAATAAGATTGGTATAAAAATTTATATCCCAGGCTGTCACTTTTAATATGGCAGCCTTTTTGAATATCCTTTATAACAGCCTATAAAATAGTTGTCATTTGTTTAAAGAAGCAAATGCTCTTTAGTGCAAGCATTTGTATTGTAAAATGACTGATTAACCTACTTCATATTAGCTTAAAACATAAATTTTTGCTGCTTTTTAATATTTTCTAGAAAAACAACTACATTATATTAGAGTGTTGTTGACGGGAATTATTTTTAATTGACCGTATTTTTATTTTAATTGTAGCGGAATTATTTAAACAATAAATCCGGTTATGAACAATCCTATTCTGCTAAGTGCTCAAGTTTGGTTTATTTAAATTTTCAGCTAAATAAAAAAGCGCGTTTATAACATTTTGGCATCACATGCCAATCAGTAAATATCAGTTGATTGGTCTTCCGTTACAAAGTTTAATTATACATAATCTAATTGTGAAGATTTAAATGTGGAATTCGTTTCTATATATGAAAAAAGTTGAAAGAATGCTAAAACAAAAAGTCTAAAAATTCACTTTATGTTTTTATTAGACTAATTAAATAATACAAATTCACTGTTTTATTAGATTTCGTCAGGTATTAAATCTGATATAAATCTTTTATCCAGGTCCAATGAAAAAAACAGTATCCATATTAATCTGCATTAGTACCTTTCAGGCTTATGAAAGTAAAGCACAAATAGTACGTCCATTTGATCAGCGTTATTATAATGCTTCGGTAAGAGGCAATATTGTGTATATCTCCAACAGTATCATTTCTTCAAGCGGAATTGGATCTGGTGTTCCGGGTACGGGTGAGCTACCTCCTACGGGTACAACCTGGAATAATGCAGGAAACGGCATTAATATTGATATCGATAATCCGGTATCAATGGTAAAACTGCCATTTGGAAGTATCTGGAATTATTTTGCTACTGGTTCAACTCCTTCTAATGACGGGTCGGGTAATACCTGGAAATTACCGGCATACGCTTTAACCGGATCCTGGAATGTTGGGGCGACGCCTGTAAACGGTTCCGGTAAATATGGTTATAATGCAAGTCAGCAAACTTGCATACCCAGTGGCCGTACACCCATTTGTACCCCAGGCTCAACTTCCAAATACATTTCCTATTATTTTCGCAATACCGTAAGTTTTACGGCAGCAGAATTAACTACTGCATTTAATACCATTCAAATCGATTTAAAAAGAGATGATGGTATTGTGGTTTATGTAAATGGGGTTGAACGAATCAGGGATAATATGCCGGCAACAGCTATAGTGTATTCAACTTTGGCATCTACAAATATTGTTCCCGGAGCCGCCGAGAGTGTTACCTATAATTTAAGTCCTGCCTTTTTTACCAGCGGTATTAATACGATAGCTGTAGAAGTACACCTAAATACTGCTAAACGACCTGATATGTCTTTTGATATGCAGGTTTCAGGTATTGATCATAACGGCACTTTTAATTCTTCCAGCGCCGACCTGAATCTGGCTTCCTGTTCTAATGTACTTTTTGCCGGATTGTATTGGGGAGCAGGAGAAGGCTCGTTACATGCTGATTCAGCCTGGATAACCGGGGAAACGACCTGCAAATTAAAAGTACCCGGGTCTTCAACATATACTACAATTGCATCAACGAAAACAGATCACTACAATGCAACAAACCCTCCCGGATTTCAGTACACCGGGTTTCAATGTTTTGCAGATATAACTTCCTTAATAAATGCCATAAATCCCAATGGCACGTATATGGTAGCTGATGTGTTATCGCCATTGGGCATAGCAAATGCTTATGGTGGCTGGACAATTGTAATTGTTTATGCCAACCCATCCGAGCCTTCACGAAATCTCACTGTTTTTGATGGATGCGCTGTTGTTAATTTAGGTAGCCCTCCCGTAGATATCACTGTAAATGGTTTTTTAACTCCTCCTATTGGCCCGGTTAGTTGCGAATTAGGTGGCGTTGTTTATGATGGTGACCGGTCTTACGCCGATTCATTTTTATTCAAACAAAACGGTGCAGCTGCTTTTTATAATTTAACGCCCAATGCTACAGCAAATCTTAATGATATGTGGAATAGTACTATATCATACAAAGGTGTCGTAGTTACTACCCGTAATCCCGCTTTTAATAATACACTGGGATATGATGCCAGCATCTTAAATTTACCAAACACCGGTAACGCTCAGTTGGGTAATGCTCAAACGTCGGCAACAGTCAGGCTTTATTCGCCAAACGAATACTATATAGCGCAGGTATTAACAACAGCCATATCACAGTATAATCCCACATTTGCTTTTGATAAAACGGCTACTGATATTAACGGTGGCTTGCTTGTGCCTGGCGATATTGTCCGTTACCAGGTTAATTATGAAAATACCGGTAATGATTCCAGTACCCATACCATCATCTATGATAATATCCC
>CANKNL010000104.1 GCA_947483345.1 Chitinophagaceae bacterium
GCAGAATTAGGTATTAAATATCTTACACTTTATGCTTTTAGTACCGAAAATTGGGACAGACCCGAATATGAAGTGTCGGGATTGATGGAACTACTGGTAGAAACCATTCATAATGAAGTGCCAACCCTCAATAAAAATAATATCAAACTACATGTTATTGGAGATGTGGAGATGCTGCCCGATGCTGCAAAAGCCGAATTGACAGACGCCATTCAAGAAACCAGGGACAATACAGGACTTAATTTAATTATGGCACTTAGTTACAGTAGCCGTTGGGAAATAGTACAGGCTGTCAAGTTGATCGCATCGGATGTGTTGAATGGAACATTAGTACCGGATGATATTACTCAGGAAACAGTACGGCAGTACCTTACAACCAAAAATTTTCCTGATCCGGAATTGATGATCAGGACCAGCGGGGAATACCGGATTAGTAATTTTTTGCTATATCAAATGGCGTATACAGAGTTGTATTTTACAAATACCCTTTGGCCCGATTTTAGAAAAGAAAATCTGTATTCTGCCATTTTAGATTTTCAGAGCAGAGAACGCCGATTTGGAAAAACCGGCGAGCAAATAAAAGATAAGGAAATTACCGGCTAAAAAGACGGTGAGCATAGTATAAGGCCATGCTCAGAGACGCCTTTTGGTAATAAAAAGATGATTTAGGATGAGGTTAACAAATAATTTTAATTATTGGGCTTAATTTGCCGCACGTAAAAACAAATTGATGCAGAGGATCTACAAAGGAATTTTTATTATTGCTACATTAGTTTTGAGCAACCAGTTTGTTTCGGCACAAAATGATACAATACCCGTATCAGTTAATCCGGCTCTAATTGATATATTTAATTCTAAAATTCCAAAAGAATATAATATCGCAGGTATTACGGTTATTGGATCGCAGGCATTTGATGCAAATCTTATTATTTCCATATCTGGCCTTGCTGTTGGCGATAAAGTAACGATACCGGGTACTGATGTTTTTGGTAAAGCCATTTCTAAATTATGGCGCCAAAGTCTTATTTCTGATATTGAGATCTCTTTTACAAGATTAGAAGGCCGTGATTTATATGTTGAATTTGCCATAACCGAAAGGCCCCGATTAGCCAGCTTTAAATTTGAAGGAATTAAAAAAGGCGAAAAGGATGATCTGGAACCAAAAGTTGCACTGGCAAAGGATAGGGTAGTGACCGAGAATATGAAACTGAGTGCGATAGAAGCCATTCGTAAATTTTATTTTGGCAAAGGCTATCGCAATGTAGATATCCAGTTAAAAGAAGAATCGGTAACAACTTTAAATAATGCGGTATCAATCACTTTTATAATCAAAAAAGGGAAAAAAGTAAAAGTGAATTCCATCAACTTTAGCGGCAATGAAACGGTAGACGGGCAAAAGCTAAAAAAGAAAATGAAGAATACCAAGGAAATGAACCGCATTACCCTGTTTCCGGTCGTTGTAAAAAATCCTTTTGGCGATACCGTAAGTCGGCCTTTGTTTAAGGATTATATTAAAGATGTAGGATTTATGTCGATCACCAAAACAAGGGATTATGTAGATCCTTATATGAGAATTAGAGGATTTAGCGGGGCTAAATTTAATGAATTAAAATATATCGATGATAAAGAGAGCGTTTTAAATTATTATAATTCCAGGGGTTACCGGGATGCTGTCATTCTTAATGACACCGCCATTTTAGACGTGCGGAATAATCTGAATCTTTTCATCAAGGTAAATGAAGGCAGGCAGTATTATTTTGGAAATATTATCTGGCGGGGAAATACTAAATACAATGATTCGGTTCTTAATACCATTTTAGGTATTAAAAAAGGCGATATTTATAATTTAGATATTTTAAGTAAACGACTGGGTAAACAATTGTCTGCAGAGGGTGTTGATATCGGAAGTTTGTATATGGATGATGGCTATCTTTTCTTTCAGGTAGATCCGGTTGAAACCGCTGTTTACAACGATACCATTGATTTTGAATTACGCATGCGTGAAGGACCGCAGGCTGTTTATGGAAATATTACCATAACCGGAAATAAAAAAACAAAAGATTATGTAATTCGTCGTGAGTTGCGAACCATCCCGGGTGAAAAATTCAGCCGTTCAGATATTATACGCACACAACGTGAACTTGGCCAGCTCGGTTTTATTGATGCCGAAAAAATCAATCCGGGTGTGGTTCCCAATGCCGAAAACGGAACGGTGGATATTAATTGGGGTATTGAAGAAAAATCGGGCGATCAGCTGGAACTGTCTGCAGGTTTTGGTGGAGGCATTGGATTAACCGGTACACTGGGCGTTTCATTTAATAATTTCTCTATAAAGAACATTACCAAAAAATCAACCTGGGATCCATTACCATCAGGCGACGGACAAAAATTAAGTGCCAGGATCCAATCTAATGGTAAAGCATTTCGGTCTTATAATTTCTCTTTTACAGAGCCTTGGTTAGGTGGTAAAAAGCGTAACTCATTCACCATTGGATATTCTAATACTAAATATGCTAATGCCTATGATAATTATGGCAGTTATTGTAAAAAATGCGGCGATACCTCTTATGTTAAAACAGCCAGCTTTAATATCTCTTTAGGCAAGCAATTAAAATGGCCCGATGATTATTTTAACCTGATTTATTCGCTTAATGTACAACGTTATAAATTACGTAATTACGACAATATATTTAAAGGAATCAGAAATGGTACATCAACCAATATCAGTTTAAAAATTGCATTGGTGCGTAATTCTGCCGGACCTAATCCCATCTTTCCAACCGGTGGATCTAACTTTTTATTAAGCGGGCAGTTTACCCTGCCCTATTCCCTTATGGGTATAACTTCAGGCTCTACTAACAGTTATAAACTACCCGAATTTCATAAATGGCGGATGAATGCCGAATGGTATGTGCCAATTGGTTTGGCAAGAGGAGAGGATAAGAATAAGCAATTCATTTTAAAAATTGCTGCTAAATACGGCTTTATAGGCAGATATAATAGCAATCTGCAGATCTCTCCTTTTGAACGTTTTCAATTGGGAGATGCAGGGTTAAGTAATAATTTTGCCCTATTGGGATATGATATTATAGCCCATCGGGGTTATCCGGTTTATGATAAATCAAACCCAAGAATTAATCCTGATGGTATAACGCCATCAGAGTTTTTTACTATTTTTAATAAATATACCATGGAGCTGCGATATCCCTTCAGCACCAGTGCAGGAAGTACAATTTACGGACTGGCATTTTTTGAAGCCGCCAATGGCTGGTACGATTTTAAAAGCTACAATCCTTTTAAATTGCGCCGTTCTGCTGGTGTAGGTTTACGCTTCTTCCTGCCTATGTTTGGTTTATTGGGATTTGATTATGGTCTTGGATTTGACAGGTATAATAATACCAGCGGGTTAAAAGGAGCAGCCAAATTTACATTTATGTTAGGTCAGGAGCCGGAATAAAAAATTAATTTACGATTGGTTTATTTATAAAAAATAAAATATGAAAAAATTATTAATTTTTGCCACTTGCGTACTGCTTCTTGCTACAGCCACACAGGCTCAGCGTTATGCAGTTATTGATTCTAAATATATTTTGGATAAACTGCCCGAATATAAAGATGCTCAGAAATTGCTGGACCAGTTTAGTGAACAATGGCAACAGGAAGTAGATCAGAAACAAGCATTGATGGATAAAATGTTTAAGGAATATGATGCCGAACAGGTTATGCTGAGTGATGTGCTGAAAAAGAAAAGGGAAGACGAATTATATAACAAAGAAAAAGAACTCCGCGATTTACAAAAAAAACGTTTTGGTTTTGAAGGTGACCTGTTTAAAAAAAGACAGGAGCTTATAAAACCAATACAAGACAGGGTTTATAATGCGGTACAAAAACTGGCGGTAGAAAAACAGTATGATTTTATCTTGGATAAAAGTGAAGGAATTACTGTTATCTTTGCAGACCCTAAACTGGATAAAAGTGCAGATATTATCAGAAACCTGGGTGTTAAATAATTTAGTAGCAACCTGTTTCTGTGCAATTAATCGCATAACAATTAAATTTATAAACAACTAAATCAATAAATATTAAAACAACAATGAAAAAACTATTATTAGGAGCTGTGATGGCGTTTGGAATGTTAAATGCCTCAGCACAAACCAAAATCGGTTACATAAATACTGATGAGGTAATGAGCTTAATGCCCGAAGCTGCAAAAGTAAATACTGAATTAAACGAGTACGCGGTTTCTCTGCAGCAGCAGGGACAAGCTTTAACGAAAGAAGCGGATGCCAAGCGGGATAAATATTTTTTAGACTCTTCTGGTTTAACACCCAGTATGAAAGAAATAAGGAGAGATGAATTGGTTAAATTATACGCTCGTTTGCAGAACTATGATCAGGAAGCTCAGGAAAAATCACAGCAGTATGCACAAGCAAAAATAGCCCCTATACGTGCTAAAGCAATGGATGCTATTAAAGCAGTTGCCAAAGAAAAAGGGTATACCTATGTTTTGGATGATGCGGCCAATGTTTTGCTGGTGATGCCTCCCGGTGATGATCTTTTACCTTCAGTTAAAACAAAACTGGGTATCAAAGATCCGGTTCCTGCTGCCACCAAACCTGCAGGCAATTAATTTAAAATTTGTTGAAATTTATAAAAGCCTTCCGAAACATCGGAAGGCTTTGTTATTTTTGACAAATGAAGCAACAGCCCATAGGAATATTTGACAGTGGTTATGGCGGATTAACTGTTTTGCAAAAAATAAAAGCTAAACTGCCCCAATATGATTATTTATATCTTGGTGATAATGCCCGCTCACCATATGGTAACAGAAGCTTTGAAACCGTATATGCTTACACTTTAGAATGTGTAAAATGGTTTTTTGATCAGGGCTGCCCGTTGGTTATTTTAGCTTGTAATACGGCATCTGCAAAAGCACTTCGTTCTATTCAGCAAAATGATCTGCATAAAATGGACGGGTCAAAAAGGGTGTTGGGTGTACTCAGGCCCACAACTGAGATCATTGGTCAATTTACCAAAACAGGTCATGTGGGCATTCTGGCCACAACCGGCACCGTGAAATCGGACTCTTACCCGATAGAGATACAAAAATTTTATCCCGGAATAAAGGTATTCCAGGAAGCCTGCCCCTTATGGGTGCCATTGATAGAAAATAATGAATATAATAACCCTGGTGCTGATTACTTTATTCAAAAAAATATTAGCGATCTAATAAAACAATCGGGCGATATCGATACCATTTTATTGGCCTGTACCCATTATCCGCTATTACTGGAAAAGATCAAAAAACTCATTCCGGCCGGTATAACGGTCTTGTCGCAGGGCGAAATTGTAGCTAAGAGCCTTTTAGGGTATCTTGAAAAACATAGGGATCTGGAAGAAAAATGCAGTAAAAATGGGCTTAGCTCTTTTTTTACAACAGATTCTGCTGAAGATTTTGACAATCACGCAGCCATTTTCTACGGGAAATCAGTAAAATCAACGCATATAAGCCTGTAGGCCATAAATAAATCTAAAAACTGTAATCTAAAATCTAAAATTTTCCCTTACTTTTGCCGTCCTTTCACAATCCCCGGGAATGGTGTCCTGATGGATGTTTTGGAAAAATTATTTTGTAAAAGGAAAAACTTAAAAAAATGCCAGGTAAAAAAAGAACGTATCAACCGCACAAGCGCCGCAGAAAATCTGTTCACGGATTTCGCCAGCGTATGCAAACTGCAAATGGCCGTAAGGTATTAGCAAGCCGCAGAAAAAAAGGACGTCATAGTCTGACAGTGTCCAGCGAACACGGTGATAAAAAATAAAATTATCCGATTCAGTTAAATAGGATCCGGTTAAAATAACTCAGTCCTCCGATGTATCGGAGGATTTTTTTATACATCAGATATTGGCCTGTTCAATTAATAGGGGTAATATCATGATCGAATTAGTAATTTTGGCATAGTGGAATCTAAACAGCGATATACCTTTAAAAAAGATGACAAGCTTAAAAGCCGTAAATTAATTGAACAGTTGTTTAAGGAGGGTAAGTCATTTTCTAATTTCCCGATGCGGGTGTTGTGGAAGTATAATGAAACGTCAAAAATGCCTTTACAAACCGGATTTGCTGTAAGTAGTAAGTACTTTAAAAAAGCAGTTGACAGGAATCGTATTAAAAGATTAATGCGGGAAGCTTATCGGTTGCAAAAAAACGACTTACAAAACCATTTAATACTACAAGAAAAAAAAATGGTTTTATTTGTTATTTATGTGGGGAATGAATTACCGGCGTATCCCCTTATTTTTGAAAAAACAAGTCATGTGTTAAACCGACTTTTTAAAATCACCAATGAAAACAGTTCGGCAAATACTTAGTTTTCCATTTATCGTTTTTATTAAACTGTATCAATGGATCATCTCTCCCTGGCTGGGCCCTAAGTGCAGGTATACGCCAACCTGTTCGCATTATGGCATTGAGGCATTTAAAAAACATGGCCCAGTAAAAGGCATGTGGCTGACCATGAAAAGAGTAAGTAAATGCCACCCCTGGGGTGGGCATGGTTATGACCCAGTACCTTAAAGGCCTTTATTGGATTACACATTAACGAGGTACAGCTATCTGAAATTAAAATAAAAAAAGCTGTAATTATAAATTACAGCTTTCTAAAAATAGTAAGTATCATTAAAACCTTTCTGCTACTTTATTCCAGTTAACAACATTCCAAAAAGCGGCTAAATAATCGGCACGTCGGTTTTGATAATGCAGGTAATAAGCATGTTCCCAAACATCACATCCTAAAATGGGGGTTCCTTTTACTTCAGCAACATCCATCAACGGGTTATCCTGATTGGGGGTTGAAGAAACTTCAAGCTTACCATCTTTTACAATCAGCCATGCCCAACCACTTCCAAATCTGGTCATACCTGCTGCTGCAAATTTTTCTTTAAAAGTATCAAATGAACCAAATGCCGCATTAATAGCTTCGGCCAATTTACCGGTTGGTACACCAGCACTATTGGGTGCAAGGCTCTCCCAAAAAAAACTGTGGTTCCAATGTCCGCCACCATTATTTCTAACTGCGGCACTGATGCTGCCTGCAGAGGCAATCAATTCCTCTATGGTTTTATTTTCGTTTTCGGTTCCTGCAAGGGCTTTGTTTAAATTGTCTACATACGCCTGGTGATGTTTACCGTGGTGTATCTGCATAGTTGTTGTGTCAATATGTGGCTCTAATGCACTGTGTGCAAAGGGTAAAGCCGGTAATGTAAATGC
Organism: Chitinophagaceae bacterium; assembly: GCA_947483345.1. Taxonomy (GTDB): domain Bacteria; phylum Bacteroidota; class Bacteroidia; order Chitinophagales; family Chitinophagaceae; genus Ferruginibacter. The sequence goes on from CANKNL010000104.1 coordinate 7,271, forward strand.
CATAGTATAGCTGTTTTATTTTTTAAGAAATTATTGTGAATGATTAAACACAAATTTACGTTAACTATTTTCTTAGCAGGTTTAAAATGAAGAAAATCGCCTTAATTATTTTTACGTTTTCGGGAATTTATAGAGGATTAGCTCAATTTCCGGTTAAAACGTTTGATTCGGCTAAAGCATTTCTTCAAGGGATTGAAAATCATCAGGCATTTAAAAAAGACGCGCCAGATAGTCAAGTAAAAGCAGCTATAAGATTGTTTCCTAATCCTGCAAAAAATAGGGTAGAAATTGAATTAATCGGATTTGCACCGGGCCCGGTTAAAATTCAACTTATTGACGATAACGGTAAACTGGTAAAAGAAGAGCAGAGACTTATTTTTAATGGCCATGAAATAATTGTATTGATGTTTTCAGAAAAGCCAGGCTTGTATTCTTTATGGTTGAGGCAGCGGGAAAAAATCCTGAAAAATAAACTGATCATCCAATGATCAACGGCGTGCTTTAAAAAAATCGGTCATCAATTTTGCACAGGCCTCTTTTAAAACGCCTCCGCTTAATTCGGTTTTGGGATGATAAGGATTGTTGCTGCCACAACATTTTTTATAACCATTTTTTTTATCATCGGCACCATAAACAATACGGCCAATCTTACTCCAGTATAATGCGCCGCTGCACATCAGGCAAGGCTCCAACGTTACATATAATATGGCTTCGGGTAAATATTTACTGCTTAAAAAATCACAAGCTGCTGTAATGGCCAGTATTTCGGCATGGGCAGTGCAGTCGTTCAGCAGCTCTACCTGGTTATGGGCACGGGCTATAATCCGGTTGTTTATAACGATTATGGCACCTACAGGCACTTCTTCCATCTCATAAGCTTTTTGTGCTTCTATAATTGCTTGCTGCATATAGTGTTCATCAGTCATACCCTTGATTTTTTACTTGTTTATTCAAGCCGATTTTTAAACCATCCTTATGAATTCATATCATAAAAATAATGTGCGAATCTGTACCTTTCCACAAATTTAAATCTAATGGACAACTTAATTCAAATGCGAAATTATTTTAATAGTGGTATTACCAAACCCTATGCATTTAGAAAAGAGCAATTGAATAAATTACAACGGGCTGTAAAAAAATACGAAAAGCAAATACACGATGCTTTATATAGTGATTTAAAAAAGAGTCCGGAAGAATGCTGGGTAACCGAAACCGGTTTTTTATTATCGGAGATCAGCTATACTTTAAAACATTTAAAAAATTGGATGCAGCCCAACATGGTTCCTACCAATTTGCTTAATATACCATCTACAAGTTTTGTGTTGCAGGAGCCCTTAGGTGTTGTTTTGGTTATAAGCCCCTGGAATTATCCTTTCCAATTATTAATGACGCCATTGGCTGCTGCCATGGCTGCCGGAAATTGTGTTATGCTTAAATCATCGGAATTTGCTTCGGCCACTTCTGCAGTAATGAAGCAAATGATTGAAGACACATTTGATAACAATTATATTCAGTTTGTTGAAGGTGATGGCGCAACGGTAATTCCCAAGATGATGAACAATTTTACATTTGATCATGTTTTTTATACCGGAAGTACCACTGTTGGTAAAATAATTTATAAAATGGCAGCAGAAAAACTGGTGCCTGTAACATTGGAACTGGGTGGTAAAAGCCCCTGTATTGTTGAAAATGATGCACATATAAAAGTGGCAGCGAGGCGTATCGCATTAGCTAAATTCAGTAATGCCGGGCAAATGTGTGTAACACCTGATTATGTACTGGTACACGAAAGCAAAAAGGAGGAGTTGATTGAAGCATTAAAAAATGTAATTCACAAATTTTTCGGCGATAAACCCGAGGAGAGTTATCACTATGGTAAAATCATCAATGACAAACAATTTGACCGGCTCATAAAATATTTGCAACAGGGTAGTATTATTTATGGCGGCAGGTATGTTAAGGAAAAACTCTTTATAGAACCAACTATTCTTTCAAATATCAACCCCGATTCGGATGTGATGAAAGACGAAATATTTGGCCCCATCCTGCCGGTTATTTCATTTAACACAAAAGAAGAGGCACTTAAAATAATTGA
>CANKNL010000105.1 GCA_947483345.1 Chitinophagaceae bacterium
ATAAAATGAAAAAAGGCGTTGATACTTTATCAGACGCTGTAAAAGTAACCCTAGGTCCCAAGGGCCGCAATGTGGTTATTGAACGCAAGTTTGGTGCACCAACTGTAACTAAAGATGGTGTTACCGTTGCTAAAGAAATTGAATTGGAAGACCCGATTGAGAACATGGGTGCACAGATGGTAAAAGAAGTAGCTTCAAAAACTGCAGACATTGCAGGTGATGGTACTACTACTGCAACTGTTTTGGCTCAGGCTATCATCAGTGAAGGATTGAAGAATGTGGCTGCTGGTGCTAATCCAATGGATTTGAAGCGTGGTATAGACAAAGCGGTTATTGCGATTGTTGAAAATTTGAAAAAACAATCTGAAAAAATCGGAAGTGACAGCAAGAAGATTGAACAGGTGGCTTCTATTTCTGCAAATAACGACAAGGCTATTGGGGCTTTAATTGCACAAGCCATGGCTAAGGTGGGTAAAGAAGGTGTGATCACTGTTGAAGAAGCAAAAGGTACCGATACAACAGTTGACGTGGTTGAAGGTATGCAGTTTGACCGTGGTTATATTTCTCCCTACTTTGTAACCAATAGCGAAAAAATGCAGGTAGAATTAAGTAATCCTTATATTCTCATCTACGATAAGAAGATATCTACTATGAAAGATATTCTTCACATACTGGAGAAAGTGGCTCAAAGCGGTCGTCCTTTGGTGATCATTGCCGAAGACCTTGATGGAGAAGCATTGGCAACACTGGTTGTAAATAAATTACGCGGTACCATTAAAGTAGCTGCAGTTAAGGCTCCTGGCTTTGGCGACAGAAGAAAAGAAATGCTACAGGATATTGCGGTATTAACAGCCGGTACTGTTGTAAGCGAAGAACAAGGTTACAAATTAGAAAATGCCGATCTTGAATATTTAGGCAGTGCCGAGAGTATTACCATTGATAAGGATAATACAACCATCGTTGGTGGAAAAGGTGCAAAGAAAGATATACTGGCAAGGGTTAATCAAATAAAAGCACAGGTAGAAACAACCACTTCTGATTATGATAAAGAAAAATTACAGGAGCGTTTGGCCAAGTTAGCCGGTGGAGTAGCCGTTTTATACATTGGGGCAGCTACAGAAATTGAAATGAAGGAAAAGAAGGACAGGGTTGATGATGCTTTGCATGCAACCAGAGCTGCTGTTGAAGAAGGTATTGTACCGGGCGGTGGTGTAGCCTATGTGCGTGCGAGTGATGTATTGGCAAAAATGACAGGGTCTAACGAAGATGAAACAACAGGTATTGCCATTGTACGACGTGCAGTAGAAGAGCCTTTACGTACTATTGTTGAAAATGCAGGCTTTGAAGGCAGTGTAGTGGTAAATAAAATTAAAGAAGGCAAGGGAGATTATGGTTTTAATGCCCATACAGAAAAGTATGAGAATCTTTTTAAGGCCGGTGTAATTGACCCAACTAAAGTTAGTCGTGTGGCATTGGAAAATGCAGCTTCTATTGCGGGTATGATGTTAACCACTGAATGTGTAATTGCAGACAAGCCTAAGAAAGAAGAAGCACACAGCCATGGCGCTCCGGATATGGGTGGTATGGGCGGATACTAAGATGGTTGACATTTGATGTACGTCTTTAAAATAGTAAAGCCTCTTGCATAACTGCGGGAGGCTTTTTTTATTTACTATTTATATGATTTAATTGCGGACCAGTTTTACACAAAGTTGTCACATCTTTAATATCAGTGGTTTTAATTTTTTAAAAAGATGCTGTAGAAACTTCTACGAATCATACATTTGTTTGATTAAATACGAATAATAAATTTATCCTTAAAAAATAACTGATGCTGCGTAAAATCTTTCTATTTATTGGTTTGTTGGTTTTGTGTAATGCGGTTTCTGCCCAAACTATAAAAAGTCAGGCAACATTTAGAATGTTGAAGACGGCAACCACACTGGTGGAAGCACAACAGTTTGAGGCGGCAGAAGAATATTTTAAAAAAGGGTTATCAAATGCTAAAGCTAATTATGATGCCTATAACCAGGCATTTGCCTATGAAGGGTTGGGGAATTTATATTCTAAAACAGATCAGCCGGAAAAGGCTGTAATAAATTATAAATCTGCTGTTAGGATATACCGGATGATGGGATATACCGTAATAGCTGATGTTGTTGAAAGCTTATTAAAAAGTGTTCAGGGTATCGGGGAAATGTATGCCGGTATTGAGATTGGTGCAAAAGGTATTAAATTAAGTGTGATAGAAGTAAAGCTTAGTAAAGACAGGGAATATGACTATACTTTGATAACGGATACATCGATCAATACAGATGCAGCAGCATTGTCTTACCAAAGTGAAAAAGAAACTTATGATGCGATAACCGCATTGTGGGATTTACTAAAAACCCGGCATCAAATTCCTTCCAATAAAGTACATATTGTGATCAGCAGTGGTTTAATGCAGGAGCTGGATAAATATAACAAAGTAGATTATTTTGCGAATGTGATTCGTCCTAAATCTCTGGATCCATCAATTAAAATAACTTTTATTACTCCCGAACAGGAAGCGCAACTTAGCTTATTGGGTATTGTACCTCAAAAGAACCGCTTTACTGCTACACAACTAGATGTTGGCAGTGGCAATACAAAAGGTGGATATTATAATGCAACCAAAACTTTTATTCCGGTTACTTTTCCTTTGGGTACAAAATCATTTCAGCGTTTAATTGAATCTAAAAATGAAGGCGATTTAAATGCCTATATAAAAACAGCTGAGGACATCTGGCGTGATAGCCTGAACCGTATTGTGGTAAACGAATTTTTTATAAAAAAAGAGGTTAGAAACAGGGATCTCATGTATATCTCAGGTGGGGTAGTATGGGCGATGGCTTCACTGATGCATCCGGAAAGTGCGAATACCAATTACACTGAAATTGCTGCCCGGGATATTTCTGAATTCCGCAGACTACTTATTTCAGATTATGATAAACTTATAAACCCCGATCTTTCTTTTATTACACAGCCTGAACAAGCGAGATCAGCTCAAAAAAATATAAGCAGGGTATTAAAAACCTATGATCGAAAAGCGCTCCTGGCCGGTACCATCTGGTTTGATAATTTGATACATGAGGTCAATGCTGCTAATCCTGCAAAAAAATTTATTTATGTTAAGTATGCCTATGTGGGATGGATAAGTGGCTATATCATTAAAAAAGTTACGCAACAATATACCGGACTTGTAAAGTAAGTTCCCCTTATTAAAAATTTAATTTTTTAAACTGGGTTTATCTTTTTAAAAAAATCCTCCTGTTTTAATTACAGGAGGATTTTTATTTGCAGGGATTAATCAGTTTAATTCAGCTTTTTCCAATAAGCGCCAAACCCATCAATATCAATTATGTCTTCAGTGATGTTGTGTTGCTTTCTGTAATCCATTATGGCCATTTTGCAAGCAGGAACAGCGCCAAAATCATCAACAATGCAATATCCGCCAACAGACAGTTTAGCGTATAAATTATCCAGTGCATTGATGGTAGATTCATACATATCCCCATCCAGCCTTAAAACAGATAGTTTCTCTATTGGCGCTGTAGGTAAGGTATCTTTAAACCAACCCTTTAAAAATTTAACCTGCTCATCAAGTAAACCATATTTTTCAAAATTGTATTTAACCTGATCTTCAGAGATAGCAAGCACATTTGAATGTGTATAATGATCATCTCCTTTGTCGGCATCATATTTATCTTCATCGGGTTTTGGTAATCCTTCGAAGGAATCGGCTACCCATACAATTTTATCAGTAATACCAGCTACTTTCAATAAGGCTCTCATAAAAATGACAGAACCCCCTCGCCAAACACCTGTTTCTATCAGATCGCCCGGAATATTATTTTTAATGGTATCATTTACACAAAACTCAATATTTTCCATGCGTTTAAGTCCAACCATGGAATCGGCATAAGCTGGCCAGTCTCTGCCAGTCAATCGTTTCTCTTTGTTATAGGGAACTTTTTCTCTAATGGTAAAATCGCTGTTCTTTAAAATGTTTTCGAGCATATACAGTAACATATACCTGGGCTTATGTCCTTTATTTCTTTTTATAGGCGGGGTTTCTCCCATTTCCATTCTGTGATAATCGATTAATACTTTCTTTAAAAGATCAATATAAAGGTTGTTGCTCATATAAATTATTAAGTGGCAAATGTATGAAAATAGATATGATTTTTTGTCTGGACATTCTATTTCCGGCGTTTTGGTTTATCAGTACTAAGCAAGATTCATAAACTTTAAGAAGAGGAACCTACTCACCCTCAACGATTTCACCATAATCAATAACCAATTCTTCCCCTATTTTTATATCCAGCAGGGCTTCAAAAAATTCGCCATCATTTATGGAAATGATATTGGGCTTATCAGCATGGTTTAAAAAATTGACAAGGTCCATTTTTTTAAACCCGTAATTCGGCACAAAATAATTGTCGGCATCATACAGGCAGTAGTTTTCTATTAATGCTTTTGCGTGTACGGGTAACTGATCCACTTCTGTTTTGGGCACACTGATCCATTGTTCATAATCATTTGATTGGCTAAACATAGAACGGCATCCTTTGGGAATATCCCGAAGGGCAAATACACCAATACCTTCAATGGGAGAGGGTTTTATCATTACCCAGGTATTCCCTTCAAGTTCCTGCAATAATTCTTCTTTGGTCATTCGTTTTGTTGTTCAATGAAGCCACGTACAATGAAATACTGTGCGGCACAATAGGTTAGCATAATGCAAATGCCTGCATAGGCAAAGGACTGGTAAAATTTATTGATGGCCAGCAAAGAATCTGATATAACAAAAGCCGAGGCGCCAAGTAAATAAAATCCTGCAGCTTTTTTATTTATTTTAGAAAAGATATGCAAGCTGCAAAGTAACATTGTACAAATGACAGTGGCATAAATCATCACCGGTATTTTTAGATCGCCCAAATAAGGATAAAGTTGCCAAACCAATGCTACACCATAAGCCAGAACCAATACAAAAAGCCAAGGTTGTTTTTTTAGCAATGAAACAGGGGCCGATCGGATCTTTAAAAAGTAAAGGATATAAAAAATATGCGTCGTTAAAAAACTGGCCAGTCCTAATATAAAAAACAGCGCCTGTTTACCTTCAAACAACAAAAAAACATCACCTAGCCAGGAAAAAAACAGGCCAATCATCAATAATTTTTTTTGGGGGGCAACGGAATTGGTATAAAACAGTAATAAGAGTAAAGCGGGCATCAGCATTGGCTTTACAATAAAATGCAACCAGTTAATTTCAGCAGTAATACCCAGCAAATCAATTATGGCTAATAGGCAAAAAGCAATAGCAATCTTTTTTTGTAATGGTTGCTGCATGTGTAAAACCGTTTTATGATTAATGCAAAAGCTATTTCAATTCTATAAATGCTTTTCCGGAATAATAATAGCTATTTAATGAATCTTTAATCCGCGACGTATCAGACAGGGGTAGTGTAAAGGGTTCTGCCAGTTTATATTTTAAAGAATCCGTTTTATACATGATGATTTTATGATCCCGCTTTATTAAATCATTCATTTTGGCAGTAGCTGCTGATGAATCGGATGTAATCATAAATACCACTTTAAAGGTATATCCATCAGTTAAAACAGATGCTTTATCAGTTATTAAAGCAACTGAATCAACGGCTACGGTATTTTTAGCTGTATCTGCAATTAATGGTACAATAACAGACGTCAAGTTATCAGGATTGTTTTTTCTGATTAAAAAATACCAGGCTGCAGTGCCTATTAAGCCCAGTGCTATTAATAAAGCGGCTATCAGTATGCCTGTTTTATGGCTGGCTGTAGCTTTACTTTCTGACGCAAAAGAGATCTCGGGGTTTTCGGTTTTTTCTTTTAAAGCCGCAGGTGATGATTCCAGTTTTGACTGAAATGAAATTCCTTTTGTAAATTCTAAATCGCCTTGTTGGTTTTTTACCAGCATGCCTATTCCTTCAATTGTAAAGGGTTTGCCAATATTTAAAAACTGTTTCCCCAGCACCAGGTATGAATCCAGATCAGCTGTAGCCAGTGATTTCATTTTACGGGTTTGCTGTACAATGAAATTGATGAGTGCCTCATCTGCTGTTGCCCGGGCATTAAATTGAAATGAAATGACATGGTCGGGAATAACAAAGTCCCTGTCATTTTCTTTGGGTAAAACAAAATCAGGGGAGAGTATAAAAGTGCCCATGCCCTGTAAAGTGATTTCCCTGCAATTGTAAAAATGCTGAACCAGCAGTTGTTCTATTTTCATTCAGAGTAATTAAACATAACAAACCTACAAGTTATTTGGTACATAACAAAGTACTGTCAATTTGTATTAGTTTTGCCGGATGCTTTCTAAAAAAGATAAGGATTTTATAATCTATTGGGAAAAGGAAAGGGACCAGCAAAGCCGTTTTGGCACTAAATTGATCTCCGGCTTACCCATGGCTATTTTATTTTGTTTACCCATATTACTTTTTATAGCAGCCATATTCCTTTTTTTTCCGGTATGGTACACCAGGGTTTCAAACCAAATGGAGGGGGCGATGGTTACGATCTTAATGGCCATTATTATTTGTATCCTGTTTTTCTCCTATTTTCGAATGCAGTATAAATGGGAAATGAATGAACAGCTTTACCTGGAATTAAAGCATAAAGAAAATAAAATCGATAATTTTACAAATTAAAATATAAACAAACACTAAAAAATGATCAAAAAACACTTTTACCTATTCGCCATTACTTTTTTAACTATCATAATGGGCGGTTGTTCTAAGACTGATAACATTGAGGGCAATAATTGCGTGGCTAATAATACCGGCATACCAACTGCAGCAGAAGTGGCTTCGTTACAGGCTTATTTAACTGCAAATAATATTATAGCAAGCCAACATCCGGATGGTTTTTTTTACAGAATTATTACGCAGGGATCGGGAGCAACGCCAAATTTAGCTTCTACTGTTACCGTAAAATATACAGGAACATTAACCAATGGTATTGTGTTTGATCAAAATAATACCGGGGCCAGCTTTTTTTTATCACAATTAATATTGGGATGGAGAAAAGGGTTGCCTTTAATTCAAAAAGGCGGGGCCATTCTTTTATATTTACCTCCATCCCTGGGTTATGGCTGTTCTTCAATAGGTGCTATACCCCCTGGTTCAAACCTGATTTTTTCAATTGAACTTATAAACGTTCAATAAATTTAATTTCTTGAATCACGAATCCATTTCGGTTTTCGACATGTTTAAAATTGGTGTAGGGCCATCCAGTAGCCACACCTTAGGCCCCTGGCGTGCGGCTCTAAGCTTTACCAATTCTTTGGAAGAAAAAAAAATATTGAACGAGGTAAAGGCCATTCGTGTTTTATTATATGGCTCATTAGCTAAAACCGGTGTTGGACATGGGACTGATATTGCCATTCAATTGGGTTTAAGTGGCGATGACCCAGTTAATTTTGATGTGCATCATATTGATGCCAAAATTTCGGATATCAGGTTGATGAAAAAAATTCTGCTTTCCGGTAAACATGAAATTGATTTTAACCCGGCAGAGGATATTGAATTTTTAATGGGAGAATCCTTACCCTTTCATCCCAATGCTTTAAGTTTTTTAGTGAGTCTGCATAATGGTGAAAATTTTGCAGAAACTTTTTATTCTGTAGGAGGTGGCTTTGTAATCAGAGAAGGAGAGTCGGCGGATGGTACTGCAAATGTTCATCTTCCTTTTCCAATTAACACAGCCAATGAATTGCTGCATTGGTGTATGAAAACAGGATTGAATATTAGTGATGTAGTTTTGGAAAATGAAAATAGCTGGCGTTCTGAATCTGAAACAAAAGCTGGCTTAATCAATATCTGGAATCTGATGAAGGCAAGTATTTACAGGGGTTGTCATAGGGATGGTATTTTACCTGGCGGGCTTCAGGTAAAACGTCGGGCTGCCGGATTAAACAAAAAATTAATCAATGGCAGGCTTTATGCTGATTATGACAGTTGGTTAACCTGTATTAAACAGGGCGGTAATGATTTTTCTTATATTTTGGATTGGGTAAGTTGTTTTGCCTTAGCTGTTAATGAAGAGAATGCCAGCTTTGGCAGAGTTGTAACAGCACCTACAAATGGTGCTGCTGGTGTAATACCTGCCGTATTACAGTACTTTATTGCCTTTTGTGATGGCCATTCAGATAATAAAATTATTCATTTTTTATTAACAGCTGCCGAGGTAGGAAGTATCTTTAAGAAGGGAGCTACCATTTCCGCTGCTATGGGTGGGTGCCAGGCCGAAATTGGGGTTAGCAGTGCCATGGCCGCAGCGGCTCTTACTGAATGTATGGGAGGCACACAGCGGCAGGCTTTAATGGCTGCTGAAATAGCTATGGAACACCACCTGGGTATGACCTGTGATCCTATTGGCGGACTGGTTCAGGTGCCCTGTATTGAGCGCAATGCCATGGGGGCCATTAAGGCCATTACGGCGAGTCAACTGGCAATGCAAAGTTCGCCCGATTATGCCAAGGTTAGTTTAGATGGCGTTATAAAAACCATGTGGGAAACGGCTTTGGATATGAACCATAAATACAAAGAAACAGCCGATGGGGGGCTGGCGGTGAATGTACCGTTGAGTCTCAGTGAGTGCTAGTTTTTTTCTAAAGTAAAAAGTTAAAAGTCAAAATGAAAAATTTGGAGTCTGCTTTTAAATAAAGCCTGGTTCTTCATTCTAACTTTTTACTTTTGAATTTTGACTTTGCATTTACACACCGTACTTCCGTTTAATATCCCTGTCTGTTTCCCGCTCTTTAATAGAATCTCTTTTATCGTATATTTTTTTGCCTTTACCCAAACCTATCTCCATTTTAAAATATCCCGACTCGGCTAAAAATAATCTTAACGGAATAATAGAATACCCTTTCTCTTTAATTTTACCTTCCAGTTTTCGCAGTTCACGTTTGTTAAGCAGGAGTTTTCTTTCCTGCAAAGGTTCGTGGTTGCTGTAGGTACCAAATGCATATTCGGAAATGTGCAGACTTTTTACAAAAAGTTCGCCATGATGAAAAAGGCAATAACTATCATTAAAACTGGCTTTACCGGCCCGTAAAGATTTTATTTCGGTACCACTGAGTACCATACCGGCAATATAAGTTGCTTCAAAAAAATATTCGTAATGCGCCTTGCGGTTAGTGAGTTCCAATGACTGTTTTTTTGCAAAGATATTGCCTTTGCCTTTGTTTTTTTAGCTATAAAATTATTTGATGATGGTTACAAATCCGGTAACAGGATCCCTTCCGCTGCCAGGTTCAATGATAAAGTAATAAGTATCCATAGG
>CANKNL010000106.1 GCA_947483345.1 Chitinophagaceae bacterium
TATTCGGTACAAAATGAACAGGAAGATACCATTCAAAAAGTGGCTTTTAAATTCATCAGCGATAAAGACCTGATGCAGGCTTTGATAAGGACTGTTGAGGGAAGTATACGTGCTTTTGTATCCACCAAAAGACAGGCAGAAGTGTTAAATGTTCGCCGGGATATTGTTGAAAATGTAAAAGAGCAGGTTGATGTGGCGCTCGAAGGCTGGGGTTATCACCTGCAGGATCTGCAGATCAATGATATTACATTTGATGAAGCGATTATCACCAGTATGAGTAAGGTGGTGGCTTCAAATAACCTAAAGGCCGCAGCAGAAAATGAAGGCCAGGCCTTGTTAATTACAAAAACAAAAGCTGCAGAAGCAGAAGGTAATGCCATTAAAATTGCTGCAGAAGCCGAAAGACTGGCCGCGCAGTTGCGTGGTCAGGGTGTGGCCCTGTTCCGCGAAGAAGTGGCTAAGGGTATGAGCCAGGCTGCATCTGAAATGAAACAGGCTAACCTGGATACCAATGTTATTTTATTCAGTATGTGGGTAGAAGCTATTAAGAACTTTGCTGAATATGGTAAGGGCAATGTTATATTTTTGGATGGCGGTAGTGATGGTATGGAAAAAACCATGAAACAGATCATGGCGATGCAGCAAATGGAGTCGAAAAAATAATTAACTTATAATCCATTAAAAAGTGCCGTATTTACGGCACTTTTGCATTTGTAAATGTTTTAAGATGGCCTATTTTAAACAAGACAAACCATTTGTAGTACCTACCACCGATGGCAAATTAATTGAAGAACATGTCGGTGGGTCTACAAATGAAACCGGCATTAGCATTGCGCATATGCGGGCTCCGGCAGGCTGGAGTGAGCCATTTCAAAATCCCGAATTTGATGAATATACATTGGTAAACAAGGGTAAAAAAATATTTGAAGTGGATGGTGAAAAAATTACCGTTAGTGCCGGCCAAAGTATTTTAATAAAAAAAGGCAGCCGTGTACGTTATAGCAATCCCTTTGATGAACCCTGCGAATACTGGAGCGTTTGCCTTCCGGCATTTTCATTGGCACTGGTACATCGGGAAGATTAACAGTTTGTTGTGTCGTATTTACTCAATTGTTTCGTTTCATTGCATAATTGGATCATTTTTGGCATAATTATAGGAAGGCTATTATAACAATTAAAACCGGCATTTCATGTTTAGTATTTTGTTACAGATCGACAGTACCGGAATGGGTACTTCCACAGCAGGAAAAGAATCTTTATTTTCTTTATTGGTAAAAGGTGGTGTGTTAATGATTCCTTTGGCCATATTTATGGCCATGGCCATATTTTTCTTTATAGAACGGTTAATCGCCATACGTAAGGCCAGTAATATCGAAGATAATTTTATGAACATCATTCGTGATCATATCATATCGGGTAATGTTACAGCGGCCAGAAGCCTTACAAAAAACACCCTGCATCCGGTTGCAAAAATGATTGATAAAGGGATTCAACGTATAGGTAAACCCATTGATGCTATTGAAAGAAGTATGGACAATGTGGGCAAACTGGAGATTTATAAAATGGAGCGAAACTTACCCGTGCTTTCTGTTATAGCCCGTATTGCGCCATTGTTTGGATTTGTGGGTACCATTATTGGGCTGGTGATGTTACTGCGGGATTTTGCAGCAGCCTCCAATCCATCCATTACCGATATTGCCGATGCCATGTATGTAAAAATGATCACATCGGCAACCGGTTTAATCATTGGTATAATCTCATTTTTAGGATACAGTTATTTAAATACACAAATAGATAAAACGGTTCATAAAATGGAAACAGCCAGTGCTGATTTTTTGGATATTTTACAGGAGCCAACAAGATAATTATGAATTATGAATGCTGAATTCAGAATGGATTTAATAAACTTCAGCTGTTATCACACATAATTTATAACACCTAATTCATAATTAATAAAAATGAGTTTAAAAAAACGATTAAGAGATAATCATAATGAAGTGGATGCGGGTCCGCTAAATGATGTGCTGTTTATTTTATTAATGTTCTTTTTACTGGTATCTACACTGGCTAATCCCAATGTAGTTAAGGTTTCAAATCCTAAGGGTAAAAGCGATACGAAGGTGAGTCAGAATATTGTGGTTACCGTAACCAAAGATCAAAAGGTATTTATAGGTACCAGGCAAATTGATATGTTATACATTGACTCATTACTTAAAAACGAAGTTGAGAATACTAAAAAATATGTGGATACCCCTACGGTGATCATGAATGTGGATACCGCTGCATTTTATGGCATGGCGTTTAAGATTATGGAAGCGGCGAAAAGAGCAAAAGCCAAGCTGGCAGCCAATGTTAAGCAGTAATTAGCAACATCCGGTCTTTGCCATTTATGTCTTTTTGTACCAGTACTGTATGATAATAATTTCTAAATAAATTGGCTGTTTCCTGCGCAAAGGCTTCATGCGTTTCGAGGTATATTTTTCCATTAGGCAATAAATGGGTTATGCCAAATGCGGCAATTTTTTCGTAAAAAATCAAAGGGGATTTGTCGGGTACAAAAAGTGCCAGATGTGGCTCAAAGCCGCTAACATGCTTATCCAGCAGGGCTTTTTCTTTTAAAGGAATGTATGGCGGATTGCTGATGATGATGTCGAACAGGGGAAGTGAAGGCCATGTCGTGTCATCCAAAAAATCGAGCTCAATAAAACTGATGTGCGCATTATATAAAGCGGCATTTTCTTTTGCCAGTTCAAGGGCTGGCTTACTCACATCAATACCGGTTACCCTGGAAGCCGGTAATTTTTTTTTAATGGCAATAGGTATGCAGCCACTACCAGTTCCAATATCCAGTATCACAGGGTCTGTAAGCTTTGACTTTCTGTCTTTGATCAGTTGTTCAACCAGTTCTTCTGTTTCGGGCCGGGGAATTAAAACATGTTCATTCACTTTTAATTTCATGTTGTAAAACCAAGCTTCGCCCAATACATATTGTACAGGTTTATGCAACAGTAATTCCTGTAAAGATTTCTGTATCAGATTATCCGCAGCAGGGGTAATCAGTTTTTCAGGATTTCTTAAAATATCACTGCGATTTAAAGAAGCCATTTTTTCAAATACCCAGTCGGTAACGGCTGTCGCTTCACTCAAACTGTATATATTTTGTAATTGCACTAAAAAATTCCGGTATAGATCTTTGATCATCATGATAGCAAACATACTACTTCGTACCTGAATTAATAATTTAAGTAACAGGGTTTTATTTAGCAGCAAAGGAAGTTCATGTATGGATGCGTATTTTTGTGTCATGTTACAGCATGAATCATATATGCAACGCTGCCTTCAACTGGCTGCCCTGGGTGCAGGCCAAGTAGCACCAAACCCCATGGTAGGCGCTGTATTGGTATATGCCAACCGGATCATCGGAGAGGGTTACCATCAAAAATATGGGGAGGCTCATGCCGAAGTAAATTGTATAAACAATGTGTCTGATTCGGATAAAGCATTTATCAGGCAAAGCACCATGTATGTTTCCTTAGAACCCTGTGCTCATTTTGGTAAAACACCACCCTGTGCTGATTTGATCGTTAAAAATGAGATCCCCAAGGTAGTCATCGGGTGCATGGATAGCTTTGTTGCAGTGGCAGGCAAAGGCATCGACAAATTAAAGCAGGCGGGAATTGATGTTTTAACTGGTATATTAGAAAAGGAATGCCTTGATTTAAACAGGCGTTTTTTTACATGTCAAAACTTACAACGACCATATATTATTTTAAAATGGGCGCAAAGCAGCAACAATAAAATTGGCCTATTGGGAACTGACCGCATGCGTATCAGTAATGATTTTACAAATCGCCTGGTTCATAAATGGAGAAGTGAAGAGGCAGCCATTTTAGTTGGAACAAATACCGCTATGCAAGATGACCCCGCTTTAACGGCAAGGCATTGGCCCGGTAAAAATCCGGTAAGACTGGTCATTGACAACACCTTAAAATTGCCATCACATATTAATCTCTTTGATGGCCATACAAAAACAGTTGTGTTTAATACCATCAAAGCAGAAGAAAAAGAAAACCTGGTTTACCTGCAAATAGATCAGGACAAGAAATTACTTGAACAAATATCCGAGGCACTTTATGCCATGCATTTACAATCGGTGATTGTAGAAGGCGGTTCAAAGCTCTTACAATCTTTCATCGATGAGGGCATATGGGATGAGGCAAGGGTTATTTGTAATGGGCATCTAGTCATTGCTGATGGGGTAAGCGCTCCGGTTTTAAAAAATCATTTACTGGTTAAAGAACAAAAAATAAAAACAGATACGATTTCTTTTTACAAAAATAAAGAGACTACAAAATAGATAACATTAATGAATGATCCGGATTTTTATAATACAATTGAGAAACCCTCTAATGCCGAATTTAAAGACCGGGGTAGTAAATTCTATGCATTCGCTTTTCCGATTGTAACACCCGATGACTTTAAAAAACAATTGCAGATTTTAAAGAAAGCACATCCCAAAGCGGTACACCATTGCTTTGCATACCGTATTGGGACTGACGGAAATAATTTTCGTGCATCAGACGATGGCGAGCCATCGGGTACTGCCGGTAAACCCATCTTAGGGCAGTTAGACAGTAAGGGACTCACCAATGTGGCTGTGATTGTTGTTAGATATTGGGGTGGTACCATGCTGGGTGTGCCCGGATTAATAAATGCGTATAAAACGTCTGCCGCCTTGGCATTACAGATTACGCCGCTGGTTGAAAAACAAATTGAAATAAACTATACCATTGAATTTGATTATACACAGATGAATGACGTGATGTTGATATTGAAACAATTTAATTGTACAATTCATGCCAACGAAATGCAGTTGTTCTGCCATATTAAAGCAGGCATTCCTAAAAACAGGCTCGATGATGTTTTAAACAGGTTAAATGATCTGCAAAACCTGTCTGTAAAAAAAATCGGATAATAAAAAAGGATTTAGTATTTTTCTACAAATATATTTATGGCAAACGAAAAAATGTATACCAGTTTTTGGGATTTTTATCCTTACTACCTTACCGAGCACAGTGACCTTACAAATCGCAGCTTGCATTTTATAGGCACAGCTGGAGTGCTCATGATATTGGGGGTTGCTGTTGTTTTACAAAAATGGTGGATGCTAGCACTGGTGCCTGTTTGTGGCTATGGCTTTGCCTGGTTCGGCCATTATTTTATTGAAAAAAATAAACCAGCCACTTTTACTTACCCATTGTATAGTTTGGGTAGTGATTTTGTGATGTTCTGGCATATACTTACCGGCCAGATCGGGAAAAAAATGGAAGAAGCTAAAAAGACAATTGTTTAAAATGTATGAATATAGAATCTGTGCGTGAATATATTTTGCTGAAACCTTTTGTTACAGAAGGTTTTCCTTTTGGAGAAGATACCTTGGTATTTAAAGTAAACGGGAAAATATTTTTTCTGGCAGGACTCGACAATTCGCCACTTCAGTTTAATGTAAAATGCGATCCTGATAAGGCCATTGAATTAAGAGAAGTCTATCCCGAATCTGTTTTGCCGGGTTACCACATGAATAAAAAACACTGGAATACAATTGTTGTTGATGGCAGATTATCGGCCAATCAATTAAAGGCGATGATTGATGATTCATATGCACTGGTAAACCCTAAAAAAGGGTAAAATAACTTTGGCAAAGCTTGCTGCAGAAATCAATAACTAACACAAAATAAATTTTTTATGGAAAAAGATGAGCTTTTCTCAGATAATCCCCAGGAAAATTTACGGATAGAAAACGATTTTTTAAAACTTAAATTAAAGGCACAATATGGCGATGCTTTTTTTATGGGCAGTAATGCCGATTTACCGCCTGAAATTGAAAACCAGTTCTTAAAAAATATGATTGCATTTGAAGAGTCACATGCCAATGCAGAATATACAACTGTTTATGAAAGTATTGGTAAACCTGATTATAAATCTGCTGATGAAATGAATGCTGCGGAAATAACCGTGGAGCTGGAAAGGATTACAGCTATCATGGCAGTGCATCATATTGGACTAAATATTTGTGATGGCCCTTATGCCGATGAAACAATTTATAAATTTATTACTGAAGAATTATTTGCACAGGAGATAGAAAAAGTAGCTGTTGCAGGCATGGGATGTAATTTTAATTATGAAGAATTTTACCCTAATGATAAGGTTGAGATTGAAAAAAAATGTCATGAATTTTTGCAGCATTGGTTTACGAGGGATTTTAATGAGTACAGCTCAGAATTAGGGTACGAATTTATTCTGGCCGATGGCAGACGTATAGGTAGGACGGCATTTATGGAAAAGATAAAACCATTTTTTGATGCTTTTACCGAATTTAAAGACGATGGCTATCAAATTGACGAAGTAAAATTTGAATTGCTTGATGCAGACCGTGGCATTGGCCATGCTGAAGGAATTCTTAAATATGATGCCGTAATGGAAAATGGCGAGAAAATACATTACGAGGGGCCATATAAACTGTATATGATCCGGGAAGATAAATGGTGGTCAATATTTTATTTTGTTATGCCCGGTTTTGAGTGGTAGTATTTATAATCAACATGGCCAAAGTTTTAAACTTTGGCCATGTTGATTATATTATTTCTTTTCATATTTCCAGTTTCTGCCTTTCCCTTCCGCAATCCATTCTAATGATATTGCCAGTCGTTTGTTCAGCGTCTCTTCTGTTTTGGCTTCGGTAATCCACAACAGGTATTCTTTTTTATGGGAGGGAGGGAAATTTTCAAATACATGTTTCGCTTTTTTGTTTTTGTCTAGTGCTTTTGTAAAATAATCCGGAATAGGTAACTCTTTTTTATCAGTCAATTTTGTTTTAGTAGGTAGTTTAATGCCTTTGTCATTCAACTGCATAGCTTCTTTTATCCATGCCGTTAATTTTATTTCAGCTGGTAAATCTTTTAAAGAAGTGAGTTTACCTAAATGCCCCATCGCTATTTCTGATAGGGCATTTTTAATCAGTACTGAATCTTTCATTAGAGCGGCTTTCCAAAAACTCATTACGGCGTGTTTTTTAAAAGCAGCCATATGGCACATCATATCTCCTTTGTAGTCAAAAAACGGCATTCCCCATTTAATTTTTTCTTCTACTTGAGGGCAGATTTTATGTACCAGCTCTCTGATGTGATTTAAAATGGGTTTTGCAAAATCGGCAGATTTAGTAATGTAGGCATCTACTGTTTTTTCTTTTTTGGCCATGATTGAAAAGATTAGGATTTTTTCTTTGCCAAACACATCCAGTCCCAGGGATAAGGCTCTGCAAGCCATTTGGGCGGCTTATGAAATTCGGTATGCCAGTCGTAATTTATTTTTTTGATGACGCTTACTTCAAACCCTTCCAATGAAAGAAGCAACTCCAGTTCTTCCTTTAAATAATGTTTGGTAGGCACGTCATCAATATCGGTAACACCTTGATTGATGTTTTTTACCTGATCAATGGCTTTTTTGGGTTCGGGAATTTTATCATTTTCTGCATCATCCACATGCCAGCGGTCGGCAATGATATTTGTATATAATTTTGACTCCAGCGATGGTACAACAAGTACCAATTCGCCACCGGCATGTAAACAAAGTGAAAGAGATTGAAAAAAATTGATCCTTTTTTCCAGAGAATGGGTAAGGATGGCATTGATACAGATTGCCGTATCACAGGGTGTTACAGTCAGGTCATCGGCCGACATATCCAGCCGGTGGTATTCTACATTTTCAATATCAGCATATTTTTCTTTTGCGATCTGCAGATTTTTTGAAGAAATGTCTGCAGCAATTACCCGTTTAAATTTTGGGGCCAGTACCGGTATCCATTTGCCAACAGCACATCCAATATCAATTATTGTTTTTTCAGGAGATGCTATATCATTAATGGCGGCAACTATTTGGCCCAACTTGTCGTTTTGCAAAACATCAAAAATCTCAGTTTCATATTTTGGGGCAATCGTTTCCCAGTATTTTCTGTCCATCTGAATTTTATTTACAGTGTAAAAGAAACTCATGCAGAAGTTACGGATAATTTTTCGGTATACCGAATAGGATTTATTAAAAAGGCTTTTCTGAATTCAGAAAAGCCTTTTTAATAAAAGAATAATACATTATCTAAACCTTTCGCTAACTATATTTTCTTTACTTCCGGCAGCATAGGTATAAAATCCTTCTCCGCTTTTAACACCCAACTTACCAGCCAACACCATATTAATCAATAATGGGCATGGCGCATATTTAGGGTTGCCAAAACCATCCTGTAATACTTTCATAATACTCAGGCAAACATCCAGGCCAATAAAATCGGCTAACTGTAAAGGTCCCATTGGATGGGCCATACCAAGTTTCATTACCGTATCAATTTCTTCCACACCGGCAACGCCTTCATATAAACTATAAATGGCTTCGTTGACCATAGGCATTAAGATGCGGTTGGCAATAAATCCCGGATAGTCATTTACTGCGCAAGGTATTTTACCAAGTTGTTTACTTAATTCAATGATGGTTTCGGTTACTTCCTTTTTTGTAGAGTAGCCATTAATGATCTCAATCAATTTCATCACGGGAACCGGGTTCATAAAATGCATGCCAATTACCATGTCGGCCCTTTTGGTTACCGCTGCAATTTTAGTGATAGAGATGGAGGACGTATTGGTTGCCAGGATACATCCAGCCGGTGCATACGTATCCATTTGTTCAAAGATGGATAACTTTAAATCGACATGCTCTGTTGCAGCTTCTACAACAAGTTGTGCCGCTTTAATACCTTCGGCCATGACCGTGTATACCGTAATATTGGCCAGGGTTGATTTTTGTTGTGCTTCGGTGATTGTTCCTTTACTAAGTTGCCTGTCCAGGTTTTTATGAATAGTATCCAATGCCCTTTGCAATTGAGATGGATTTACATCTACCAGACTAACTTTAAAACCTGCCAGAGCAAAAACATGGGCTATCCCGTTACCCATAGTGCCTGCACCGATGACGCTTACATTTGTTATACTCATTGCGCTTTGTTTAGTTATATATTATAAGTGTTTTATTTTTTAGCTATAGTGGTAATCATTGCACTTCTTATCATTTTAGCAAAAAGAAAACGCCTGTCTTTTATTATACTCTTCTTTTCACTCATAACGCCTCATTCATCATTTATAAAGAAGCATGCAATTAAAATTATTTGAAGGCGTTAAAACCAGTCACATCCATTCCTGTTATCAGTAAATGAATATCATGTGTACCCTCATAAGTTATTACACTCTCCAGGTTCATCATGTGGCGCATCA
>CANKNL010000107.1 GCA_947483345.1 Chitinophagaceae bacterium
GCTATTCCTATTTTACAGTTATTGTATAAAAACAAAGGCGAAGAGCGTGGGCCACATAAAATAAAAGTGTTGATATTAACCCCAACCCGTGAACTGGCAATACAAATAGATGAAAGTTTTGCCGCTTATGGTAAACACACCGGCCTAACCCACACCGTAATATTTGGTGGCGTTTCTCAACTGCACCAAACCAATATTTTAAGAAGGGGTGTAGATATTTTGGTTGCCACACCGGGTCGTTTATTGGATTTAATAGGCCAGGGTTTTATCGATTTAAAATTTCTGAAAATATTTGTACTGGATGAAGCAGACCGTATGCTGGACATGGGTTTTATTCATGATGTGAAAAGAATCATCACAAAATTGCCCGCCAAAAGACAAACGCTTTTTTTCTCCGCAACCATGCCTCCCGAAATTCAAAAGCTGGCCAATGTATTATTAACCAATCCCGCAAAAGTTGAGGTTACTCCGGCGTCATCAACGGTTGATGCAATAGAACAAAGTTTGTTTTATGTAGGCAAGGCCGACAAGCCCAACCTGCTGCTACATTTATTAAGAGATGATAAAATTGTTACCGCATTGGTTTTTACCCGCACCAAACACGGGGCCGATAAGGTTGTAAAATTTTTACACCGCCACGAGATAACTGCCGCCGCCATACATGGCAATAAATCACAAAACGCCAGGCAACATGCATTAAGCAGTTTTAAGGGCGGCAACCTGAGGGTATTAGTAGCAACCGATATTGCAGCCAGAGGAATAGATATTGACGACCTGAGTCATGTCATAAATTTTGAATTGCCGAATGTTGCAGAAACCTATGTACACCGCATTGGCCGTACAGGAAGGGCGGGTAATACCGGTATTGCCATTTCCTTTTGCGATGCAGATGAAAGGGCTGAATTAAAAGATATTCAAAAACTGATCGGTATCAATATTCCGGTCATTCACGAACACCCTTACCCTATAAGCCTAACGAGTTTTTCAGCCCCTGTTGCGCCTCCGCAAAAAGCCGGACCAAAACGATCCAGGGGTTATGGCACACAGGATAAAGGCAAAAGCAGAAATTTTTCGGGCAGGCGGCAAGGGGGTAATTATTAAAATACCCAACAACCGCATTTATTATATGCTTTTTAGTTTGTATTTTACCTGCTTAAACTAATTAAATATGAAGCATTCTTTTTTAAACTTTTCAGCTCTTGTCTGTTTAGTAATCTTTTTTAGTTCTTGTAATAACGAATCGGCTAAAACAGGTGCAGGTGTCTTTAGTCTTGACAGTGCAAAAGCGGCTATTGCAGCAAGCAATAATATTTTTGGCGCCAGTTTTACCACCGGCGATTCAACAGCATTTGTAAATTGTTATGCCAGCGATGGTTGTATTTATAATGCCAATATGCCAAAGCAGTGCGGAGCTCAGGCTATAAACGGTTTCTTTAATGTGGGTTATCAATATGGAATAAGAAAAATTGCGCTTACTACCGAAGAGGTGATGGGTGGAAAAGAAGCGGTTGTTGAAACGGGAAAATATGAAGTATTTATTGCAAATAATGTGTCGGTAGAAAAAGGCAAATTTGTGGTAATTTGGAAAGAAGAAAAAGGCAAATGGAAAATGTTCCGCGATATCTGGAATTCTGATGCCCCGGCACCTCCGGCAGCCGTTCCTGCAACAAAATAATTAATTAATTTTTTAACCCACCGTTCTGCCAGTGGCAGAACGGTTTTTTATTGAACTTCGGTTCTAAAAAATTGGTGTAATTTTCAATTATGTTTATTAATTAAATTGATATGGCTCGTCATCATTATTTTTCATATTTATTAAACCCGCTGGAATTATTGCGTACAAAAAAGGTACTGAAGGTAAACCAGCCCACCATTGCTGCCCGTAAAGAGGCCGAAAAAACCAAGATCTTTGTTTTTGATTACGATGCGGTAACCATTAATAATAAAGAGCTGGTAACCGTTCCCGAGTGTTTTCCTTACATAAACACGCCAACGATATCCTGGATAAATGTAGATGGTTTAAAGCAGGCCGATATTGAAAAAATAGGCGCGCATTTTGGTATTCATAATTTAATAATAGAAGACGTATTAAGCCTTGGCCAGCGTGCCAAAACAGACGAAATAAATGGTTTGCTTTTTTGTTTGTTGAACATGATGTATTTCAATGAAAAAGATTCGGCTGTAGAAATTGAACAGATAAGTATTGTGCTGGGTAAAAATTTTGTTGTCAGCTTTCAGGAAGACGCCTCCAGGGACGTCTTTAACCATTTGAGAGAAAAATTAAAAGTGAGTAATACCAAAATACGGCAAAACGGTGCCGATTTTTTATTTTACTCTTTAATAGATATGATTGTAGATAATTATTTTGTGGTGATGGAAAAACTGGGAGAAAAAATTGAGGAACTTGAAGAAGATATTGTGCGTCACTCGAGCACCAGAAGCCTTGCCAAGATCAATATACTGCGTAAAGAAATGATTGTTTTAAAAAGAAGTGTGGCTCCGGTCAGGGAATTGATAAATGGTATTTTAAGAAGTGAAAGCGAATTAATTGAAGATAAAACTCAAAAGTATTTTAAGGATGTTTATGATCATATATTACAGGCTAATGACCTGGCAGAAAATTACCGCGATATGATGATGAACCTACACGACCTGTATATTAGTAATGTGAATTTAAAAATGAATGAGGTGATGAAGGTAATGGCTGTGGTAACCTGCTTACTGGCACCCGCCACCGTTATTGGTGGTATTTTTGGAATGAATTTTGAAGCTATCCCGTTGTTGCATAACAAATGGGGTTTTTTTATTTCCGTAAGCCTGATGCTATTATTTCCACTGTTAATGATCAGGCTCTTTAGAAATCGCGGCTGGTTTTAGGTTTCAGCAAGTCGTGGTTTTTTGTAGATAGGAACTGTGCTGCAAGGCTCTCCATACATAATACTTTTTGCTACAGGCCTTAATAAACCTGTAATGGCAACATAGGCTGTTTCAGAAATGGGCAATTCGCCACAACCCTTAATAACCACTCTTTTATCTTCATAATTAGCCGGGTTAATTTGGGCTATGTTTTTTAAAAATAGCGATTTATGTAAAAACTCGCTATCCCCAAAAATGATTTCATTAGCAACGGGCTTAAGGTAACTGGCAACCAGCATATATGCCCAAACCGGTATCACGGCGTCGGCCGTACAGGTAAGCGCAATGTTTTTTGCTGTATAAAGCGATAGGTCCAGCGCTTTCATTGTTTCTCTAAACTCTTTTTCTTTCAATATCAAGCCCATAAACAAATGGTCTTTCATATCAAAAACAACTGTTTTTTCTTTTGGATAAAAATCCTCCAGGTCAAGGGTAATGATACCGCTTTCAGAAACTTTATTTATAAATTCATCTGGCATAACGCAAAGATACTATTACGATTAATACTCGGGTAAAATATAAAATGTACCAAGAGCAGGATATACAAAAATTAAAAACAGCCACTGCGTATTTGCGGCGGCTGTTTATCTAAACACTTTTGGGTTCTATTAAAAAAACTTACTACGGTTGTCTTTTATGGTTGCTTTTTTACGCAGGCCTTCAAACCAATTTGTTACGGCCTGGTTGCGTAATGCAATTGTTTGTTGCATTCTTGATTGCGCCTTGTCTTCAGTTGGATCAACTGCTTTTTCGGCAATACTGTTAACCTTTAACACAAAAACTCCGGCCTTGCCTGCAATTGGTGCACATACTTTATTAAGATTAGCCTTATTAAATATGGCGCCTATTAATTTTGGCTCGTTGCCGATGGCATTAACAATTTGAGACTTAAATGTTATTGATGAGTCCTGTCCGGCATTTAAAATTTCTTTTGCATATTTTCCTGATGCACTTTCAAGGGTTGCCGTGGCACCCAAGGCTTTAATTATTTCTTCTCCTTTCTTTTCTTCTTTTATGGCATTTTCTGCAAGCGGCCTTGCTGTTTCCACATCCTGTGTACCCTCGGCTAGTATTTTATCAACTATGGCAACAACAAACTGATCTCCAACAGGCATCGGGTCGCTTACGTCGCCCTTTTTGGCCTCAAATACCCAGCGTACCAATTGCCGGGCGTCTTGCATTTGACCAACCTGTGCATCATTCTCTTTTATTATTGTTGGTACAGATGTTTTTGAAATTCCTTTATTCTGTAAATAGGCGTCTAGTTTTTTAAGATCTTTCTCGGCCGAAAGTTTAATGGCCTCATTACTGGCCATATTAATAGTTTCTTCGCTGGCAAAAATTTCTTTTGCCATGTATGCAACCTGATAAACCGGGCTTGATCCTTTTTGGTTCATCAGCTCAATAATGTGATATCCAAACTGGGTTTTAACCACAGCTCTTGAGCCAACCGGTTTTTCAAAACAAAATTTATTAAACTCGGGCACCATCCTGCCATATTCAAAAGTTCCTAAGTCTCCGCCTTTATCCTTGCTCCCGTCTGAAGAATATTGTAATGCCATTAAGGCAAAATTGGCGCCGCCGTTAATGGCGTTGTAAATACTATCTGCTCGTTTTTTAGCTATGCTGTCTTCCAGTATAGGTTCACCGGTTTGTCCATTAACTGTTGCAATTAAAATATGCTTTGCGGTGGCACTGTCTGGTACCATCCTGCTGCCAAGCATTTTCGCCATAACATAGCTTTTATTATCTACATAAGGACCAAAAACCGACCCGGCCGACAGTTTGATAATCGAATCGGGATAGCTGCTCTTAATTTTTGATTTTGTAAAATAATTGGTATCCAGTTCAATAGCGCTGGTGTTTCTGGCTAAAAATGTTTTTACATTGGTTTCATTAGTAAACTCATTTTTCAATGCCTCTATCACTGTTTTTGTTCTGGCGCTGTCTGCCAAAGCCGGCAACTGGCTAAACCCAACATATGAAATCATGCGGCCCGCTTCCTGTTTAAACAGATCCTTGTGTTTTTGTACATATTTTTCTACTTCTGCATCAGTTACTTTAATGGTACTGTCGCTAATGGTTTGATAGGGAATTTGTACATATGAAATGGTTGCAAAATTTTTGCTTTCTTTGGCATCCTTTTCTTCCATCCAGGCAGGATAATAAGCGCTTGCGTTTAATAATGCAAAATATTTAGTTGATATACTGGTTAGTTTTTGGGGCTCAATTATTTGTGAGTTAACCATATCCCATTGCTCACCTTTCATTTTTTTTATGTTAGTAAGCGCCTGTCCTACTTTCCCCATATCTAATTTTCCGGTTGCCGGGTCAACCATTGACTTGTCTTGCATTAACGGATTAGATGGGTCATCGCTCTTTAAAATATTATCTAATTCTTTTGAAGTGAACTCAATACCGAGTTTTGATGCTTCGGCATAAAACACCCTTTCTGCAACAATTTGATTCCAAACCTGTTCGCGAATTTGTGAAGAGCGGGTATTGTTTGGCCTTTGGCCAGATTGCTGTTCTTCTTGAGTTTCTAAAAGCATCACCTTTTTACTAAATTCATTCTGTTCAATGGTTTCGCCATTTACCTTGCCGATACTTTCTGTCGCAGATCTGCCACCCTTGTCTTGTTTTGCGTCCATTAAAATAAAGGCTATTAGCGCCAGTGAAATTGCTGCAATGGTTATTGGTGCTCCTTTTTCACGTATGTTCTGAATAATTTGCATAACTTATTTAAATTAAATTTTGGACGGCAAAAATAGGGTAAAATTGCATATAAATTAGGTTTTTAAGGGCTGATAATACTTTAATTCATTATGAGATATATAAATTTTATATACTTTTTTATTTCAACTGTCATTTATTTTTAAATTATTAGAGGTGTTTTAGGGTTTTCAACAGCGCTTTGTTGATATCGTTATTCTTGTGTTGATAACCCGGTTTTTTACTTTTAAAAATGCTGAATAAAATGCGCACAATATTTATACGCCCTGTTTTTCCTTTTTATCTCTGTTATTAAACCCTAGTTTATACAGGCATTATTAACAGGCATTATTAATTAATATAACAATATTCTTTCCACCTATGTATTTATTAACCGCTGTTGAAAATTGATTATCATACAGCCTCTTTTTATTGTCTGTATTTCTTTTTAATGAATAAATAACCATTATAAAAATGTTAATTTCATGTGGATGTATGTTAATAAACTAAAGTTTTTAATTTTACAACAATTACTGTTTTATATATTTCCACAAATTAACAGCCCTAGTAGTAATAGTTGATTATATAAATAAATAGTATTAATACATATTATGGTAGATATACACATTGCAAAAGAAGAAATTAATAAGGTCGGCTTTTTAAATATTGAGTTAGATCCAGAGATGGATTTATTTTCAGAAATTATTAAATTAAAAAAAGAAAAGAATGCTATTATTCTGGCGCATTATTATCAGGATTCAGATATTCAGGATGTGGCCGATTTTATAGGAGATAGTTTAGGTTTAGCGCAACAGGCAAAAAATACAACAGCTGATATGATTGTTTTTGCAGGTGTACACTTTATGGCTGAAACAGCAAAAATATTAAATCCATTAAAAAAAGTATTGTTGCCCGATTTAAAGGCAGGTTGTTCATTAAGTGATTCTGCTCCTCCGGCATTATTTAAAATTTTTATAGATAAGCACCCTAAACATAAAGTTATTAGTTATATTAATTGTTCTGCGGGTATTAAAGCATTAAGTGATATCATTTGTACGTCTTCTAATGCTCAAAAAATCGTTGAAAGTTTACCTCCTGAACAATTAATAATTTTTGCACCCGATAAGAACCTTGGGGCTTATATTAACAAGCAGACAGGTAGAAATATGATTCTTTGGGATGGTTCCTGTATGGTACATGAAATATTTAGTCTTGAAAAAATTGTAAAATTAAAAATCAGGCACCCCCAGGCTAAAATAATTGCACACCCCGAATGTGAAGAAGCAATATTACAAACAGCAGATTATATTGGAAGTACAACCGGTTTATTAAATTTTACAAAAAATAGTCCTGATAAAATATTTATTGTAGCTACAGAAACCGGCATTTTACACCAAATGCAGAATGCCAGTCCTGATAAAATATTTATTCCAGCTCCACCTGATAATAATTGTGCATGCAATAATTGTCCACACATGAAATTAAATACATTGGAAAAATTATATTTATGCCTTAAATACGAACTACCGGAGATTTTAATGGATGAAGAGTTACTTTTAGCAGCCAAAAACCCCATTGATGAAATGTTAAGAATAAGCGCACAATATGGATTATAAAAATCATTACAGATCAGGAATATTAGTAGTTATACTTTTTTTAACGGGTATTTTTTTTATTACATGTTCTGATAATAAAAAAGAAAATATCAACAACACCTATTATTTCGAATTAGTTAACTTTACTAAGGATAGTTTAAAAAAAGCGGTTATTGATAATTTGACCGGTAAAGTGTCTTATTATAAAAACGATAAACTACTTATTTTATCATTAAATTATGTAACAGAAGATCATCCGGATATGCATTTTTTTAAGAATGCCGATGAATTGGGAACAGATTTAAAACCGGATATAAAAAAAGTAAAAATTGAGTTTGGTGGCGCGTATTCTAAAGATAGTATAACGTATTCATTACAAAAATATGTTTATAGAAATAACGTATGGGTTAAAACGTCTGATATGGGGTATGTAAAGGGAACTACCAGTTATAAAAAAGCAAAAAAATTCGCTATTGAGGAGTTTGCAAAACAGATTACGAATAATGTTGTTGTTTATACATACAACTAAGGGCACATTATCTGTTTTTTAAATACGCATTAATTCTGGTTATTGTATTTACCCTGATATTCATATAAAATAAATTGATATCCCCTATATGGTAATTTTTTTTGGTGTATAAAATTTTGCCGGGCACATTAGGTTTACTGCTCCATAAAAAATTATTATGAATTTGACTACTGACCACTCTTGGTACAATTTTATTAAAGTTTTTTAGCACCCCGCCACCATTATATTTTGAGGAAATTAAAGCTTTTTCATTAGTCCAGGTTAAGGGATTTATAACAACAGCGTTAAACTTTTCGGTTGAATTAAAATAGTTATCCGGCGTTCCTGATTTTACGGTTCGCCAGCTAACAAAACAACCCGTAGCCAAAGAATCAGTACATGGTTTTAGTGCGGTAAAAAAAGTATCCGGTACGGGCATTCCTATGAGATAGGCACAAACCAGGCGTTTTTGCAGGGGTTTATTTTCAAAAATTTCTTGTAATAATCTGGCGGCATGTTTAGTGCCCTGGCTATGCGAGGCAATGATAATAGGCTGGTTGTTATTTAAATACATTAAATAAAAAAGAAAAGCAGCTTTAATATCTGTATAGGCGATCTCAAAGGCCATTTCACTTTCGGGTGTTTTTTCATAGAAAGACCTAAGGTGAGCCTGTCGGTATCTTGGAGCAAATACACGACACTTCTCATTAAATACACTTGCCTGATATAAAATGGTAGAATAATCGGTTTTTGCATTTAACTCCGCATCGTCAATATCCGCATTCCATTGTGTGTCTTTTTTAGCAGTGAGCGTTGTGGGGTGAATAAAAAATACATCTGCCAGACTATCTTTTTTAAAACCGGGTAATAATGGTTTTGGAATACTGTCACTTAAATCCTTTTTCCATGGATGGGCGGCCCAAAAATTTAAATTATTATAATCGGGTATTTTTGAGTTTGTTGTAATTTGATAAGCTGTATGTGCCGAAAAATTTCTTGGTGAACAGGAAAAAAGAGAAAAAAAAATTAAATTACTAACGAATAAACTGTTTAGTAAAAAAGATATTTTGTATTTTTTCATGATCAAAACTATTTTCGGTGAAATTAGAAACAAAACAACATAAAATATATTAAAAAATATCCGCTTCCTTTCAATATTCGGGGTTGGCGGTATTCACTGAAAAATGCCTAGTTAAATTATTGAAAAAGCTACTCAGACATATTCCTTTTTTAAAAGCGGTGTTTCTGCACAGCATTACTGCATTTGGCGGACCCCAAGGGCACATAGGTATGGTTTTAAAAACATTTGTGGATAAGCGAAAGGACCTTACAAAAAGCGAGCTGATGGAGTATATCTCATTTTGTCAGCTTTTACCAGGCGCCTCGTCTACCCAAACACTAACCCTTATCGGCTATAAACGAGGCGGCATTAATCTGGCTGTTTTAACATTGATTATCTGGATTTTGCCTGCTTGTTTTTTAATGGGGGGGTTATCATTTCTCATTGGCGACCTTGGAGAGAATAAAATACAAACAGGTTTTTTAAAATTTATTCAACCAATGGCCATTGGGTTTTTAGCTTA
>CANKNL010000108.1 GCA_947483345.1 Chitinophagaceae bacterium
ACCAGGCCCCAGGTTATTTTCAAACACAGTACCCGCTGCTCTATCAGCAGTATGGCTAAATACCGTTTGGAAAGTAGTTCACAACCTGAATCAGGCGATTTTTATTTTCTTGACCTATTAAAATACCGCCCCCTTTCTAATTTTATTGCGGCAGATTTTGACGTAGAACATGCCTCTCCACAGATTCTTTTAATTAAGAACAGCATTTGTGTTTATGAGGAAAGCCATAGCGGCATTCAAATGGATGAGATCGTTGAACAAATAGCCCTCACTTAATTTTCAATCGCTTAAAATATTTCACTGCTTCAAACCAGATTACCGAAATAAAGCCTACTGTAATACTGGCTATTACCTGTTGCCAATTCAGTTTTTCAAATTGAAATATATTACTCAATGGCTTTACCAATAAAAGTAAAGCCATCATGGCAGTAGTGATCAATATAATAATGGGTACCAGATTATTCTTATACCTGCTGGTTGTTAATACCGAGAAATAAAATGACCGGTTTACCAGAGTCAAGATGATATTGGCTGAAATGAGTGTAAGAAAAACCATCGTTCTGGTAATGTTTTCATTACAACCATAGGCTACTGCAAATTGATAAATGAAAAGCGTACCAACCGTTATGGCCAATCCCTGTATTATACTGGTAGTTAACTCACGCCAGTTAAAAAAGGTATCGGAGAACGATCTTGGTTTTAATAACATGCTGTTTTTTTCGATGGGTTCATTTTCATAAATGATAGAACAGGTTGGCCCCATGATCAATTCCAGAAAAATGACATGTACCGGGCTGAAAATATTAGGGTATACCCATCCCAATGCGAGTGGCATAAAAACAGTAAGAATAATAGGAATATGTATGGAAATAATATATTGAATGGCTTTTTTAAGATTGCTGTAAATTCTTCGTCCCATTGCAACAGCATCAACCATTTTATCTAAATCATCATCCGTTAAAATAATTGAAGATGCCTGCCTGGCAATCTCTGATCCCTTTTTACCCATGGCAATGCCAATATGAGCCGATTTTAATGCCGGTCCGTCATTTACCCCATCACCCGTCATGGCCACTACTTCTTTATTACGCTTTAAGGCTTCAATTACCCTCAGTTTGGCATCCGGAAACATCCTGGTGAAAATATTTACCTGCTTAACTTTTTCCTGTAATTCACTATCCGACAGGCTGATCAATTCTTCGCCGCCTAAGCGTTTTTTAAAATCTTTAAATCCCACTTGTGAAGCGATGGTTTTGGTTGTTGCTTCATTATCGCCTGTGATAATTTTTACCACTATACCTGCTTGATCAAAAGCCTGAAGTACGGCAGATATATTTTTTTTGGGCGGGTCGTAAAATGCCAGTAATCCCCTAAAATCAAATTTAAGCTCCTGTTGTTGTTTCGGAAAATCCAGACCTACAAAAGTTGTTTCGGCAACAGCCAGCACCCGGTAACCAACAACAGTTAATGCCTCTAACGCTTCTTCTATTATTGATTTTTGAGTAGCTGTTAATGCCGATACCTGTAGTATGGCTTCGGGCGCTCCCTTGGCAGCTATGATACGTATACCATCCTTGTTCTCAAAAATATGTGTCATCATGGGTGGCCTTCCACTCAATGGATATTCGTGAATCATTTTATAGTTAGGCCGTTCATCAATGCTAAACAACTGTTGGTATTTATTATGCAATACCAACTCCATGGGGTCAAAAGGAATGGGCTCACTGGCCCACATGGCAAGTTGTATCAACGCTTTATCAGACGCCGTTAAATCGCCCTCCGGATCAATTATTTTTTGAGAATCAAATACAAATAATTTTACCAGCGACATTTTATTTTCGGTAATGGTACCGGTTTTATCAACACAAATAACCGTAGCTCCACCAAGAGACTCTACCGTTTTTGTTTGCTTAACAATAACCCCTATTTTCATTAATCGCCAGGCTCCCAATGCCATAAAGGTTGTAAAAGCTACGGGTATTTCTTCGGGCAAAATACTCATGGCCAGCGTAAGGGCTTTCAATAAACTGTCGAAAATATTTTTGCTTTGAAAATAATTAATGCCCCATACTATGATAAAAATAATAATACCAGCAATGGCCATCTTTTTTACAAAATCGCTGATCTGTACCTGCAGAGGCGTTTTTTCTTCTGTTATGCCTTCTAAACTCTTTCCTATTTTACCCAGTTTAGTCTCACTGCCAATTTGAGTAACTGTACAAATAGCAAGTCCGCCTGCAACGAAACTGCCCTGGTAAACAAAGTTATCCGCTTCTGCTGCCGATTTAAAAACACTTAATGATTCGCCTGTAAGAATTGATTCATTAACCGAAAAATCATTAGACTGCAGTATCCTGCCATCAGCCGGCACAGCTGTACCTTCTTCAACAATCATCAAATCGCCTATGACGATGTCGGCGCTGTTCAAGTTGATTGTTTGTCCATTACGGATGACCTTACAATGAGGCTGTGTAAGTAATTTCAATGCATCCAACGCATTTCTGCTTCGCGAATCCTGGTAAAGTGAAATAGCAGATACCAAGACAAGGGCTGATGCCATAAAAATACCATCACTGATATGTCCGGTAATAAAATAAATAACACTGGCTGCCACCAGTAGTAAAAGCATGGGTTCCTTAACCACATCTTTTAACGCAATCAGAAAACCCGATTTGTTTTTAAGGTCCTGCACATTAGCACCATACTGCTTTCGGGCAGTTAAAACAGCATCATCTGATAATCCGGTAATTTGGGTAATATCTAAAGCCATTTTTATTTGTTAACATACACCCTGTTAAACAATAACAAAGATACTTTAAATTAGGTTTTAAATTTTCTGCCCATCTATTCTCTTTTTTGTATTTTTATAAATAATCAACACGTTTCGGCAACCGCAATTATGGATTTCAAAAAACTGCAACAGGAAAAAGACAAATTTGAAGCTTTATTTCAACATGCCTCGATGGGCATTATGGTTACCAATAAAAATGCCGAGATCTTATTAGCCAATAATTTTTTACTGTCTCAGTTTGGATATGAAAATCAGGATGACCTTTTGGGTAAAAAAATAGAGATCCTTATCCCTGCACGCTATACCAATCCCCATATTCATCTGCGGGATTCTTATATCAATGATCCTGCCGCCAGACCAATGGGATTGGGTAAAGATTTGTTTGCAGTTAAAAAAGACGGGTCCGAATTTTCGGTTGAGATCAGTTTAAGTAATTATACAATGGATGACGAAAGGTTTACCATTGCCTTTATAAGTGATATTACCAAGCGAAAAGAATTTGAACAAGCCATCAATAAACAAAAAGACCAGTTGGCTGATACGTATAAAAAAATTGATGAGCTGAATGATGAACTGGAAGAAAAAGTTGATATCAGAACCAAACAACTGCAGGAAACAATGCAGGAACTTGAAAATTCCAAAGATGAACTGATTAAAGCATTAAGCAAGGAGAAAGAATTAGGTGATTTAAAAAGCCGGTTTGTTTCTTTGGCATCTCATGAATTCAGAACGCCATTAAGCACCATACTGTCCTCTGCATCGCTGTTGGCAAAATATACAGAAGGTGAAGAACAGGAAAAAAGGGATAAGCACATCACCCGTATCAAATCATCGGTCAATAATCTGACCGGTTTATTGAACGAATTTTTATCTATTGGCAAACTGGAGGATGGAAAAATAACAGCTAACAATCTTGATTTTAATATTAAAGAACTCATTACATCTTTGTGCAGCGAAATGCAAAGTATTGCAAAAGCGAAGCAACAAATCAATTACAGGCATACGGGGCCTGAAAACATTATTTTAGACCCCTCCTTGTTACGCAATGTGATTACCAACCTGTTATCCAATGCGATCAAATTTTCTTCCGAATCCGGCATTATTGAAGTAGATAGTTTTGTTAAAGAAAAAGAGATTATTTTGCACATTAAGGATAATGGTGTTGGCATTTCTAAAGAAGACCAGGAACATTTATTTGAACGTTTTTTCAGAGGAACCAATGTCACCAATATACAGGGAACAGGTCTGGGCTTGCATATTGTTGGTAAATACATTGAAATTCTAGACGGTGAAATTGAATTTAAGAGCGAGTTGGAAAAAGGAACTACTTTTATCATACTTTTAAAAAGGGGAGAACTAATCAAAACCTAATTTACCTTTATGCACATGAAGCAATTATTACTTATAGAAGATAATGATGAAATCAGAGAAAATACCGCCGAAATCTTAGAATTGGCAGGTTATAGGGTACGCACTGCTGAAAATGGAAAAATTGGTGTAGAATATGCTTTACTCAATAAACCCGATCTGATCATATGCGATATTATGATGCCCGTGCTGGACGGGTATGGCGTTTTACACCTCCTTAATAAAAACCCCGAACTGACCGGCATCCCGTTCATTTTTTTAACCGCTAAAGCTGATCGCAATGACTTTAGAAAAGGTATGGAAATGGGTGCAGATGATTATATTACCAAACCCTTCAGTGATATCGAATTATTGAATGCCGTAGAAAGCCGCATTAAAAAAAATGAGATACTAACCAGATACTATACCCCGGATGCCGAAGGCATGAGCAAGTTACTCAATGAATTCAAAGGCAAGGATCCCTTACTAACGCTGGCAGCTGACAGAAATATTAATCATTATAAAAAGAAACAACCCATTTATACGGAGGGTAATCACCCAAACCGTTTATACTATATTCAATCGGGTAAAGTAAAAACCTGCAAGACCAATGAAGCCGGAAAAGAATTAACTGTGGGCCTTTTTAATGAAGGCGACTTTTTTGGTTATAATGCCTTGCTGGAGGAAACCGTGTATAAAGAAACTGCAGAAGCCATTGAAGACAGCGACATATCAATTATTCCAAAAGAAGATTTTGAGATATTGTTGAACAGCAACAAGGAGGTGATACATAAATTTATTAAACTGCTGGCTAAAAATGTAACTGAAAAAGAAAACCAGCTTTTAGGTCTGGCCTATAATTCCTTACGTAAAAGAGTGGCAGATGCATTACTAACGTTACAGCTTAAATACCAAAAAGAAACACAGGATAAATTCTCTATCCATATTTCCAGGGAAGACCTGGCCAATATCGCAGGCACGGCAACGGAATCACTCATCCGTACACTCAGTGATTTTAAAAGTGAAAATTTAATAGAAATAAAAGAGGGTAATATCAGTATCACCAACCAAAAGAAACTTGAAGATATGCTCAATTAAGTTTTAAATCACCGATGACAGGTATTTATTAAACTCGTTCTTAAGGTTATTGAAATCTTTTTCGAAATATTCCATTTCGTTCCTCAGTTTTTCCTGAAGCTTCAGCAATTTAGTATCAATAATACCATCGGTGAGGTTTGTTATCCCCCTGTCTTGTATATTAATATCATGACGCAGTTCGTCAATATACTCATCCTTTAAAATAAACGTATTCTGAAAATGCTCTGCCAGAGCCAGAAAATCTTTATCCATACTGTGATCAACGACTTCGGCTAACCGATTTTTCAAATACGTATTCTCTTGCTTAAAAAATTCAAGCAACCTGATCCATGTTTTATTCTCATGGTGAAACTGATTGGGTTTGGTTAATTTAACAGGTGCCATATGATACGCCATTGCGTAATTCTTATTTTATTAAACATTATTACTACAAACATATATTTATTTTTGAGTCCTTTACAGGATTAACATCATTCAAAAACCTGAGATTCGTCAGTCTTTGGTACAACATCCCTGTACATTAACTTTTTCCACATTCATTTTAGGACTTACATAAGGTATCCCTAATCCCAGGCCTCTTAATATCAGTAAACAAGCCATCAAGGCCATCATAAAAGGATAAACGCTTCTTATTTTTTGCCGCAGTGATACCCCCACATAATTGCCGAAAAAAGCGATGCTCCACATAATGGGTAATGTACCCAAACCAAAAGCCGCCATAAACAAAATACTGCCGGCCATATCACCAGCTGCAATGGCCCCTGCAATAGCCATATAAACCAATCCGCATGGCAATAACCCATTAAGTAAACCGATAACAAAGAGTGAGGTATTATTTTTTTGGGTAAAGAGGCGGCCCAGCCTTGCTCTGATTTGTGTAAAAAAATGATTAGTATGCTTTGCCGCAGTATGTTGCATTTTAAACTTTGAAGGCATAATCATAAATAATAGAATAACCAAACCTGCACTGATGGATAACCATTGCTGAAACCCGAACAAGGCAACCGTTTGTCCGATTAAACCAAATACTAAACCAAATACAGAATAGGTAACTATACGGCCGGCATTATAAATAAAAGCACCCGAAAACTTATCTGCAAAACTGGTATTGCTTAAAGGCAAAGATAAAGCCAGCGGCCCGCACATGCCTACACAGTGAAAACTGCCGACTATGCCAATCATAAAGGCCACTATAAATAATTGAAACATTTATATAACAATTTTCTTTTCAAAATAATACGTCACAGTCCCATCCTGCCAGCTTAAATGCAACTCAAATAAACCCTTATTAGCAGGCGGTATGTTCAGTTTTAGAGTATCATCCTGTATAGAAAAACTTTTTTTCAAATCCTTATTTTTATCAGAAGGGCAATACAAAACAAGTTCGCCAACCAGTTTTTTACCTGCAAAATCTTTCGGAAATTTTATCAGCAGCTCATTATCTTTAATCACATATTCAACCGGCATACTCAGCGCAGCCACTCTTTTTATTTCATCAATTTTTTCCTGATACTTCAATTCACTGGCATAATAATCGGGTGTTACCAAATCTGTATTTTGATTTGATGATTTAAAAACCATAAACAAAATACCGATGATAAAAGCCACATATAACAACAGAATTTTTGTACCCCAGTTCATTAATAAATAGTTTAGTGATATACTTCCGGCCCGATAAATTTAGCCGTGATGGTTTTAATTTTTTTACCGCCTTCATACATGCCAATTTTAACTTCTGTCTTCCAGAATGTAACATCTGCTTTATTAAGTATTACAAAGAACTGCAGATGTGAATATTCTTCCTTTTTAACTTTTAATTCGCCTGTCCCTACCAACGTTATTTCGCCTGAGAGGTTTTCCAGTTTTAAACTAAAGTCAATATCCTTATGGGTTTTATTAGCCAGTTTTAAATTGTAAAGATTACTTAAACGACCATCGGGTAATGTGGTATAGGTCATCCCTGAAGTGCGCATTAAGGTCACATCAAGATCTGTTCGGCTAATCAATAAAAACGCAAGTAAAGAAAGCAAAAGCAACAATACCGCAGAATAGGCTTTTATCCTCACATTAAATGTAAGTTTTACATTTTGGGTTATACTGTTTTCAGATGCATACCGTATCAGCCCTTTAGGTTTATGCACCTTTTCCATAATATCATTACAAGCATCTATACAGGCCGTACAATTAACACATTCCAGCTGGGTGCCATGGCGAATATCAATGGCCGTAGGACAAACCCTGACACAGGCGAAGCAATCAATACAATCACCCTGCCTCGTCATGTCTTCCAATTTGGAATTAATACTTTTGCAGGCACCATCTTCTTTACAGTCGGTACATTTACAATCGTGATCACTGGCTTTCTTAAGCTTACCGCGGGGTTCGCCACGCTCATGATCATACGCTACAATAATTGAATTCTTATCCAATAATACACCCTGTAATCTGCCATATGGACAAACAACGATACACACCTGTTCTCTAAACCACCAGTACACAAAGAAGAAAACGGTTGTAAAAATCATCAGGGAAACCAGTGTGCCGGCATGTGCTCCCGGATTTTCGATATAGCCGATCAACTCATCCATACTGATGAGATAGGCCAGGAAAAAATTGGCAATAATAAAAGAAATGGTAAAAAAGGCGATGAATTTAAAGACCCTTTTCCTGATCTTTTCTCCATTCCAGGCCATGGCCCTTAATTGCTTCTGCTGGGCAGAATCCCCATCAATCCAATATTCAATTTTACGAAAAACCATTTCCATAAAAATGGTTTGCGGACAGGCCCAGCCACAAAAAATACGGCCAAAAACCACAGTAAATAAAATAACAAACACCACAAATGTAAGCATGCCGATACCGAAAATAAAAAAATCCTGCGGCCAAAAAATCATGCCAAAAAAGATAAATTTACGTTCAAGTACATTGAACATAAAAATAGGGGCATCATTTATTTTAATGAAAGGCAGTGTAAAAAAAATGGTCAGATAGGCTATACTGAACCAGGTTCTTAAATTGTATAATTTACCCTGTGGTTTTTTAGGATTTATAAAATTTCTTTTTCCATCACTGCTAATAGTGGCTACAGAATCCCGGAAGGATTCATCCTGATATACATCTGTGGTCTCTGTCATCACTATTTTTTAACTGCTGCCGAATCAGGTTTTGCTACTGCTGCCGAATCGGGTTTTGCAATGGCTGCCGAATCACTGGCTTTACCCGCAACTACATCCACATAAAATTCGCCTTGCTGGGCCTTGGGTACAGCAGGTTTGGTACCTACTAGTGTCTTAATGTAACTAGCCAAAAAGCGTATTTCTTTTGGACTAAACTTACTGCTCCACGACTGCATGCCTTTATCGGGATACCCCACTGTGATGGTATTAAAAATATTATTTAGGCCCCCTTTATGCAACCAGTAATCATCCGTTAAATTAGGCCCCACACTGCCTCCCCCATCTTTTAAATGACAGGCAACACAGTTGGCTTCAAACAACATTTGTCCGGCCTTAATGCCATCTGCATCGGCCATGGTAACATTGTTTTCATCTACTTTGTCTTTATTATTGGCCTCATAAATATCTTTGGCCAATTTGGCCTGTGTCATTTCTGTAGTATACTCTTGCGTAGGACTTAACCCTATGCCCAGCACATGAAAATTAAGCAGATAAATAAAGGCAATACCAATGGTAATATAAAAGCCATATTTCCACCAGGGCGGTAAAGAATTATCCAATTCCTTTATACCATCATAATCATGATCCAATAAAATATCAGCTTCTTTTTCTACCGAAACGGCTTTGGTGAATAATTTCTGATCTAGTTTATTCCACCATTCTGCAAGTTTGGAAACCTCATATTTGGATTTGATTTTTGCTGGCATTAACTCTAAATACATTCTGCGAATAGAAAAAGCTAAAAAGAAAATGACAACCAGTTCCAATGCAAATACAGTGAGGAACAGGTAATAGGCATTAGCCGTAAGTCCGCCGTAGTTTGGCAGTTG
>CANKNL010000109.1 GCA_947483345.1 Chitinophagaceae bacterium
CTGGAAATGGAAGGATATGAAATCACCGGGGCTTATGATGGTGCCGAA
Organism: Chitinophagaceae bacterium; assembly: GCA_947483345.1. Taxonomy (GTDB): domain Bacteria; phylum Bacteroidota; class Bacteroidia; order Chitinophagales; family Chitinophagaceae; genus Ferruginibacter. The sequence goes on from CANKNL010000109.1 coordinate 49, forward strand.
GCTTTAAAGGCTGTACAAAAAGAATACTTTAATTTAATTATTCTGGATGTGATGCTACCCGAAGTGGATGGCATTACCGTTTGTGAAACGATCAGGTTAAGTAACACTGAAATTCCTATACTGATACTGAGTGCCAAAAACAGCAGTGCCGACAGGGTTTTGGGCTTAAAAAAAGGGGCTGATGATTATCTCACCAAACCTTTTAACCTGGAAGAATTACTGATTCGTGTAAATAACCTGATCAAAAAAAGTGAACGCCTGACCAGCAAAGAACCCATTCCGGATATTTTTATTTTCGGGAAAAATAAAATTGATTTTAAAGCATCCGAAGCCTTTACAAAGGGCGGAGAAAAAATAACATTGACCAAAAAAGAGATCATGTTACTTAAACTGTTGATCGACAGTAAAAATGAAGTGGTACCTCGCGAAAAAATTTTACAGGCAGTTTGGGGATATAATGTATATCCTACAACCCGTACCATTGATAATTTCATTCTCAACTTTCGCAAATATTTTGAAGAAGACAGCCGCGATCCTGTTTATTTTCACGCCGTAAGAGGCGTGGGCTATAAATTCAGTTTTGATTAACCGGTGCAGGCTTCCAACAGCTGGATTAAATCATTCGCTTTTACATACATGGCTTTCATCCTGCTATGGTCAACAGAAGGGGTATACAACTGCCACTCTATGTCATCAATCAAATCCTGCAGTTGTAACGAAATAGAATTGGGAACAGCATTTGCATCCAACTGCTCAGTCATATTTTTTTTGTTTAATTGATCCGGCAGTATGGATAGTTTTTTAGATAAGTAATTTTTAATGTCCGTATTTAACTGTGTATAAAACAAACTACTATCCTCCTGTTGCAGATACGCCTCAGCCAATATCAGAGGGGCTTTAATAGACAATGAACTTTCTGGTACTGATTTCTCATCTGCACTACTCACTTGCTTTAACTGAACTGAGTCCATTAATTTTTTTTCATTTTTGGCATCTTTCTTGGCCCAAATAATGAGCCCTAAAATGATCAATACAGCAAAAAGGCTAACTACCCTTAAGCGGTTACTGAAAAACTGTGTGAGATAATTTGCATGCGTTTTTGAATCTGTATCTGCCATAATTTTTTTAGGCTTTGCCGTTCCTTTGTTTACCGTAAATTCAATAGCTGTAGTTGATATTGTTTTATACTTTGCTGCCCGGGTATCAAAAAAACTAAATGACACGGCGGGTAAACTGTAGGCCCCTGCTTTTGAAACTATAAACGGGAATTCAAATATCTTTCTTCCGCTTACTGGTACTGTTCCCTTATACAAATCATCCGTTGTCTTTGAATCAAACGCTTCCATGCCTGCCGGCCAATTTATCTCGGGTGCATTAATCAATTGTAAATTACCTTCTCCCGAAATGATAATGGCTAATCTTCCTGCATCATCCGTACTGAAATTCTTTTTCTCAAGTTTTGCTTCAATGCCAAAATCACCAACTGCTCCTTTAAAATGAGTAGGTTTATTTATATCCGGCAGGGGTTTTACTAAAAGCTGAAGGGGCTTACTTTGTAAAGTGATTTTACGATCTTCCATAGCTTCAGCAGGAATCAACTCTTCAGTAAAATCATTCATAATATCAGGCTGTTGATTAACATATTCTGCTTTAATAAAATGTACACTGTTTTCAATTTCTACAATACCCAGTTCCAGGTTACCGGGTAATAAAGGATATAGTTGAACTTTTCGGATGATGTATACATGATATTCCCTTCCTGCAAATTTTTCAGTTTGATAACTCAGGTCATTGGGCTGTTGCAGATCCAATACAGAAAACCCATTAAAGGATGGATTTTTTATCATATTGCTCTCACTTTTTAACCGGGTATACAGTTTATAAACAACAACAACCGGTTCGCCAACATAGCAGGATTTTTTATCAACGGCTGCCTTTATAAACATGTTCTTCTTTATTTTATCAACAGCATTTTCTCCCTTACGCAAAATAAAATCACTGTAAGAAGCCCGTGGAGCAGATTCGACAAAAGGATCCATACTGCTGAACGGAGAACTGAATGAACGGGCACCCGAATTATTGCCCGAAGGTTTTGTAGTAACCCTTAAGGTTACCGGATTGCTTTTATAATCGCCTGCATCTACTTTTGCCAATGCAGACGGGATCGTAAAATTGCCGGACGATTTTGGTTTGATTACAAAATTTAAAGCAAAATATTTTTTCACAACCCCATTCATCATGGTTATGCCACTCTCCTGGTTGGGGCCACTTATGATAATAAAATTTTTAAGATCAGGAGGCACGATCTGCTGAATATCATTGGCATTTTCCACCAGTAGTTTTAACTGGGCATATTCATCCTTTCCAATTTCTGATGGCGTAATGCTGGCCGAAAATTTCACCTGGGCCTGTGCACAATAGCTAGCGGCTAAAAAAAATAATAAAAATATTTTTTGAAAAAAGGTTCGCATATTCAAGGCCACAAAAATAACGGATTGGCGGCTGTTAAGTAAAAACACAAAGTATAAATGGTTGAAATAAATTGTTAAACTCTACCCATTAATTAATGGCCTGTCCGGATAAGCAGTATGACGCCTTTAAAGCCAGTTATTACAGATCCCCAAGTTGGGGCCTAATCACAATTTCTTCTACACAGGCCTGAGGAGATAATTGTGCAGCGGCATATACCATTTTGGCAATATCGGCTGCTTCCATAATTCGTTTTGGATCAATTTGGCTACCACTCCAGCTATCCGTATAAGCCGATCCCGGTAATACATGTGTAACTTTTATACCGTAAGGTTTCATTTCTTCCCGCAGGTTTTTGCTAAAACCATACAGCGCAAATTTACTTATACTGTATGCTCCACCATTATCATAAGCTTGTAAAGAAGCAATAGAGCAAATATTGAAAATATGGCCCGTTTTAGCTTTTATCATATTGGGCACCAATGCCCGGGTTAAATGATAAGCACCATAAACATTTACACCCATCATTTTTTCAAGCATACCATCATCTTCATTATACACACTGCCCGGGAAAAACAGTCCTGCATTGTTTACTAAAATATCAATCTTGTCCGTAAAACCCAATACCCATTTTATAAATTCCTGTAACGACAATTTATCTGCTATATCACATGATTTTGTATGCACATGAATAACAGGAAACCGATCTTTTAAATCCCTGGCGGTATTTTCCAGCAGGTCATTATTTCTGGAACATAGAAAAAAACGATGTTCCTGTTTATCCTCTGCAAATACTTCTGCAATGGCCTTTCCAAATCCTTTAGATGCACCTGTTATGATGATGTTCATTGTTATTTCGTTAAATCGTTATCTTGCAATGATAAGTAAAGTTAGTATCTCTTCGTTTAAATCTTGTATCGATAACATCATGCCACAATACAAACATCTTTTTTTCGACCTGGACCATACCCTTTGGGATTTTGATGCCAACGCCAAAGCAACCCTGGCAGAACTATATCTCATGTTCGAACTTAACAGCAGGATAAAAATAGCGTTTGAAGATTTTTATCCCAAATATTTGTTTCATAATGAAATACTGTGGGACCAATATCATAAAGGATTAATAAGCTCAGAGGATTTAAAATGGAAACGCATGTGGCGTACTATGCTGGATTTTAAAATTGCCGATGAGCCTTTAGCCAGAGCTATGAGTGGACAATTTTTAGACATACTGCCTACTAAAAAACGACTATTCCCACATACGATTGAAATATTAAATTATTTAAAAGCAAAGGATTACACCCTGCACTTAATTACCAATGGTTTCGAAAAAACACAATGGAGCAAATTAAATAACAGCGGACTTAGTGGCTATTTTACCCATGTAATTACTTCTGAAGGCAGTAACAGTTTAAAACCTAAAAAAGAAATTTTTGATTTTGCAATGGCAAAAGCAAAGTCAACTTTATGTGAAAGTATTATGATTGGCGATAACCTGGATGCCGATATATTGGGAGCGATGAATGCCGGCATGGATACCGTTTTTGTAAACCATATTAATGCAGTACCAGAAATTTGTCCAACCTATACCGTTACACATTTAAAAGAGTTGGAAGCTATTTTTTAATACCTGAGCATAAAAAAACCTTTCGGCTTGAAAGGTTTGAATAAGATTTTACAGGTAAAATTACATCTTAGCTGTAGTCTTGTCTTTGCAGCAAGACTTGCCTTCTTTAGCTTTTTCGTCTTTAGAGCAGCAGGTTTTTGATTTAGCACATTTTTTCTTTTTTCCTTTGTCGGCCATAGCAATGCCTGTTACAAATAAAAACGCTGTTGCTAATAAAATTACTTTCTTCATGATTATATTTTTTTTGTTTAATATACTAACGTAAAAATAGCGCAGAAATTGCAGATTTCCTATTTTATAAACTGTTAAAATTATAAGGTGGCAATAACCGTTACACCCCCTTGTACAACCTGATTGAGCGTCACATGTACCTTAGTTCCTACCGGTAAAAGCAGATCAACCCGGCTGCCGAACTTAATAAACCCCATTTCTTCGGTCTGTCGTACTTTTTGGCCTACTTGCAAATAATTTATAATGCGTTTAGCCAGTGCGCCTGCAATCTGCTTAACTAATATTTCAATATTACCTTTTTTTATAACCACTGAATGGCGTTCATTATCGGTAGATGATTTGGGATGCCAGGCCACCAGGTATTTTCCTTTGTGATATTTATTGTACACCACTTCACCATCCATGGGGTTACGGTTAACATGTACATTGGCAGGGCTCATAAAAATAGAAACCTGCAGGCGTTTATCTTTAAAATATTCCACATCAACCGTTTCCTCAATAACCACTACTTTACCATCTGCCGGTGCCACCACAGCGCCATCAATTACAGTGAGTTTGCGGTTGGGTATTCGGAAAAAAGAGACCAGAAAAAGTAAAACCCCAAGGGTAAGAAAAAAAATGATGGCACAAAGCCACATCAATGATGCACTTAAAAAATAAAATACAGACAAATTAATGGCGCCAAAGATCAAGGTACCAACAGCAATGCTTTTATATCCTTCCCGGTGTATGGTCATTATTTTTAATTAAGTTGCAAATATAATGTGTTTAAATGCTTAGGTGTTTAGAAGTTTATAGGTACAAGACGGTGGTTATTTATTTAATAAAAAAATACACATAAACCCAAACGGCAGGTACAGCAAACAGTAAAGAGTCAAACCGGTCTAAAAAACCCCCATGGCCTGGCATAAAGCTGCCACTATCTTTTACATCAGCCATACGCTTTAATTTGCTTTCCCATAAATCACCAACGGTGCCAAAGATGGCGCATATGGCAGCAATGAAGATCCAATGTTGCACAGCAATTACTTTTGCAACCGGAATATAATAACCCAATAAGGCCATTACAACAATACAAAGAACGGCTCCGCCAATAGTTCCTTCCCATGTTTTTTTGGGTGATATTTTTGAAAGGGGCGTTTTGCCAATAAAGGTCCCAACGAGGTATGCCATGGTATCATTAACCCAAATTGAAAACAAAATACCACAAACATAAAGTTTACCTAAATCAGGTAAATCAAACTCAGGATTAGATATAAAACCATGATCGCGCAAACTTATAAATAAAGAAAAGGAAAAAGAAATGTAAATGAGCCCTGCATAAATCATTCCTTTTGCTGTAGTCGTTATTTGTTTATTTTGAAAGAGAAAAATAATCAAACAGCTAAATAAAAATAACCAAAATAATATCTTGAAATTGATTTGATATCCGCCTATTTCTTTTATTATATCAGATGAACTATAATGTAATCCCAGTACAATCATCACTGTAAAGCCACAAATAACGAAAAACCATTTAATCCCACTATCAATTTTTGTTGTGCAGATTTTTTCAACCAGTTTCAGGTATTCATACCAACACCCGCAATGAATGATTGTAAACAAGATCAAAAAACTCCAGAAATTCCACAACAGACCTGTCAGCATCACTACTACAAAAAGCAGTGCAGTTAAGGCTCTTGTTTTAAATGTTTGAAAATTAAATGCCAATACGATGTGTTTTTATTTTCGGGAAATTATGGGTTGTTATGTGTATGCTCCAGCAGGTCCTGTTCTTCAAAAGCAATTTGGTTTCGATTTTTAGATGACGCTTTTTCGAACAATAAAAACATGCCGTAACTTATAGCAATAGCAATCAATCCACCCCAAACAGGGACTTTAGGATCGAGTTTATCTACCTCCACTATATCGGCATGCCTCGATATCCAAAATAGTTGAATGACCGCCACTGTATTATTTAAAAAGTGAGCCAGAATATTTACCCATAAATTTTTACTTCGCTGGTACATCAGTCCCAATACAAAGCCAAGTACTGCTCTGCTTAAAAAAAGGAATACCGACATATGTATCAGACTAAACAATAAAGACGTAACCAGGATAGCCCATAATGGCTTTTTCCACCAGCGCTCCAGTAAATTTTGAACGGCACCTCTAAAAAAAAGTTCTTCAAAAAGTGCCGGGAAAAAAGCCATAACAACAATGGCCATTAAAAATTCGCCCCAATTTTTCAGATGGCTTAATGCCATTACCTGGCTCGTATATTCAGCTTCCATACGTAACCCCAATGCATTCAGATCTGGAAAATTTGCCAGCAGCATTTTACTTAGATCAGCCAGTGGATTGGCAATAACATTAGCTAAAAAAATAAGGAAGAACCCTAAAATAATTTGTCTTGAATTAATATGCTTATTAAATCCCAGCCAGAATATGTTTTTCCCATGGCAAACAAGCAGGTAAAAAATGGCAGGTAAAAATAAAAGACAGAAGGTACCTAAAACCTGGGCAAGTCTTGCAGCAGTTATATTTTCCGGTTGCATCAGGGCTTTAATCATGGCATCGCCCATTTTATCGGCCGGTAAGTTTGAAGGAATAAGCTGCATGCCTATAATAAACTGTAACCCGGCAGTCAAAATTAAGCCTGCCCCTAAAAAAGCCATCAAGATCCCCAGTTGCCCCAGTCCGGTAAACCCTTTTACACTCCTATATTCCATAGCTATGCTGATTATTTGTAAATTTGCCCTCGCAATATACTACTACGTGCTTAACTTAGGCAACAATTATAACGAAGAAATTGTCTTTTACTGCATTTTTTAAAAACCTATTGGTATATGCCGGGTATTACATAGTTAAAAAATAAAAAAGGTTAAAAAATAAAATGCCAAATATCGGTCCCATACAGTTACCTGATTTCCCCCTTTTACTGGCTCCTATGGAGGATGTTAGTGATCCGCCTTTTCGTGCCGTTTGTAAGGATCATGGCGCAGACCTCATGTACACCGAATTCATAAGTAGTGAAGGACTGATACGTGATGCCATTAAGAGCAGACAGAAATTAGATATATTTGATTATGAAAAACCTATAGGCATTCAAATTTTTGGAGGCGATGAAGAGAGTCTTTCTTTAGCTGCAAAAATCGTTGATATTACCAACCCTGATTTACTGGATATTAATTTTGGTTGTCCCGTAAAAAAAGTGGCCCTGAAGGGAGCAGGTGCCGGCGTTTTAAAAGATATTGACCTAATGGTTCGCCTTACCAGTGCGGTTGTAAAATCAACCACGCTGCCGGTTACCGTAAAAACCAGATTGGGTTGGGATGATAACACAAAAAATATAGAAGAAGTAGCTGAGCGGTTACAGGATGTGGGCATCAAAGCATTAGCGATTCACGGCCGCACAAGAACACAAATGTACAAAGGCCAGGCAGATTGGGAACTGATTGGGAAAGTAAAAAATAATCCCAGGATAACCATGCCCATATTTGGCAATGGCGATATCGACAGTCCGGAAAAAGCATTAGAATACAAAAATAAATATGGCATTGATGGCATTATGATCGGCCGTGCCGCTATTGGATATCCCTGGATTTTTAATGAGATAAAACACTTTTTAAAAACCGGAGAACATTTGCCATCACCCTCTATTGAAGACCGGGTAGCCGTTTGTAAAAAACACTTGCACAAATCTTATGAATGGAAAGGTCCGGTTATCGGCATTTACGAAATGCGCCGCCACTATGCCAATTATTTAAAGGGCCTCCCCAATATAAAAGAATACCGCTACAAATTAGTGACATTAAAAACCGTAGAAGAAATTGATGCCGTTCTTGACGAAATCGTAATTAAGTATGCCGGTTATGCATTTGAGAAAATACCGATTGAGTTAATTAATTATCATGAGAAATGTCCGATCTGATCAGGCCAAATAAATCATTCATTACTGGCTTTATACCTACAGTAACCTGCGGTTATTTCTGTAGCAACAGGTTGTACCTTTATCGTTAAATCTATTTGATGTTAATGCCCAATTTATCTAAGCTTTTGCTATAAACCAGCCCCCTTTTTTCTGCAAATACATCATTCCCGAGTATGATTATAGCCTGTATCGCTAAAGTAATTCCCAGCCCAAACCAAAAAGATTTATCCGCATTTAATCTGAAAATATAAATTAACATAAGACCAAAAATCAAAAATACAATCTCTACCCAACGGTATATAACAAACCTGTTCATTACGGTTTTCATTCTGGGAAGCTCAACCCGTTTTGTATACAAGACAGGCTCTATACCAATATGATAGGCCGTTTCCGTTTTTTGTTTGTCAGATCTGGTATAAACAACATAACCAACCGTTATTTGAATGAGCCCGATTGTTAATAAAGGAATGGCAGCACCTTTATAAAAGGAAGGATCACTTTTTATAAAAAAAATAAAAATAACAGCAAGAATAATGGCGACTATTCCAATGATAAGAAATAGCAAAGCGGCCTGCTTTTCGGCCATAAAATATTTATAAATAAAACTGAAATCTTTTTGTTCTAACATAAAATGATTTTATTGATCCAATGCGTCTGTGATCTCTTTCCCAAGTGGCTGAATGGTTGATTCAAAATAATTTGTAAGTCTGCCCTGCTCATCCACAATAAACTTACAGAAATTCCAGGTAGGTTGTTGGTTATTCCAGCCATTTTTAGAGGCTTCTGTTAACCAGGTAAAAATTTTATTTTGATTGGCCCCTTTAAGTACACTGCTTTTTTTCATCAATGGAAAACTAACCCCAAAATTAAGTTTGCAAAATGAGGCTATCTCTGCATCACTGCCTTTTTC
>CANKNL010000110.1 GCA_947483345.1 Chitinophagaceae bacterium
GGTGATCAAACTAAAAGGTTATGGTGCACCGGGTGTTAATGGCGGCCCAACCGGAGACTTATACATCACTTTTTCAATAGCACCACATCCGCAGTTTAAACGACTGGGGTTTGATCTTTATGCAACAACAAAAATTGATTTATATACAGCACTCCTTGGTGGCGAAACAACTATTGATACACTGAATGGAAAAGTAAAATTAACAGTAAAGCCCGAAACACAATCGGGAACAAAAATCAGGTTAAAAGGAAAAGGATTTCCGGTTTATAAAAAGGAAAATGAATTTGGAGATCTGTATATCACTTATGAAGTGCAACTGCCTACTAACCTTACAGAAGAACAAACTAAACTTTTTACTGAATTGAGTAAACTTAAATAACCCCATTATGCAAACAGAAGGCATGATCATTTTAAATACATTTTGTAAGCATCAAAATATAGACCTCACAGTTATTAATGCCTTACATGATTACGGCTTGATTAAAGTTACCATATCAGAAAATACTTTATACCTTCCTGAAAATCAACTACCCGATCTAGAAAAAATGCTGAGACTGTATTACGACATGGATATCAACCTGGAAGGTATTGAAACCATAACCCATTTACTGGGTAACATACATGAACTGCAACAACAGATCAGGTTATTGAAAAATAAGCTGAGTATCTATGAACAGGATTAATATCTGTCTTTTAAAAAACACCTAAATTCAGATCTTCACAGAATTCCAAATTTATTGAACATTGGTTAACAGTCTGCTCCATCTTTTTAATGAAAACCGCGACCTTGCCTTCGCCATCAGCATTTTCATTAGTATACTAATAGCTATACTGGCAGTTGTTCCCAGTGTATTTATAACCGCCGCAAATATTTTATTCTTTGGTTTTTGGAATGGCTTATTCATATCCTTTTTGGGTGAAGCTATTGGCGCAGGAGTAGCCTTTATTTTGTACAGAAAAGGATTTAAAAAAAGGCTTGAAAAAGGGCTTTCAAAATATCCGAAATTAAAATTATTGATCAACGCTCAGGACAAGCAGGCTTTTTATCTCATTTTTTCACTTCGCCTTATTCCATTTATACCATCGGGTCTTATCAGTTTTGCAGCAGCGGTGGGCAGGGTAAGCTTACTGACTTTCTTCATAGCCAGTTCATTGGGTAAATTACCCGCCTTGCTTATAGAATCTTATTCGGTTTTTACTGTTATACAATTTAATTGGCAGGGTAAATTAGTACTGGTGATTAGTGGGGTTGCCTTATTATATGGATTGATTAAAAAAAGCAAATGAATGAGGGTATTTCGAATCTGTTTAATCAACAAATTTTCTGCCCTTTGCCATAATTAAAAAAACAATAGCAGTTATAAAACCCATGATTATAAAACCAATTATCCACAAGGCTTTTTCACCATCGCTCACTGTTTTATTTTTGGCAACATGAAAAATGCCTAGTATGCGGTAAGCGAGACTGGATAATCCTAAAACAAGGCCCGATAAAATAACAGCCGGACTAAAAATGGTATTTAATACTAGAAAAGGACTTGGCTCATTCCCTTTAAGATCACCTAATGTCATTACCAATCCAAAGATGGCCTGCAAATATACCACAAGGAAAAAAATGAATGCCATAAGGGAGATAATAAAAACAGTTAAAAATGTATTATATTTAGTCATCTTTTTTATTACAAATTTACCATATTAGTCATATAACTAGGTTTGCTTTTAAAAAAAAATTTATCCATTCATTAATACAGATGATGAAATTTCGCTTGTTAATACCCGTTTTCATTTTTTTAGGACTTAATCAATTGGCAAATGCACAAAAATTAAGTTCAAGTTCAGATTCAGTTTCAGTAGCTGCCGCTCTGCATGACTTATTACGTATTTGCCGTTCTGTTGATTTTGCAGATCCTAAAGTGACTACTTTAGGGACATTTTATAAAGCTGCACCCTATATCATTTACCATGGTGACGATAAAAAACGTAACTGGAAAGACTTTGCAAATTACAAACAAGCTGATGAAAAAACCGGCGTTGATAATGTATGTGAAAGTATGAACCGAACAGCCAACCAGGACAGTGCTTATAAAATTATCAAATATTTTACCAACACTGAATCTGAAGGTACCTGGCATGTATTGGTGGTTACTTATAAAAAGAAAAATGTTGAGAAAACAACTCAATATGCATTTTTAAAAATCCGAAATAAATTTGGATTAGGCGATATCGATTAAGCGATTAATGACCATTTACAATGGCCATTAAATAAGGCTTTCAATGACATAACTTAGTTTATTTATAAGTGCACTCTCTCCTATTTTTAACCCCATCAATTTTTTACCCAGTGGCGACTGGGGCGATATGCCAATAACTGTGAGGTTGTTGATATTGGTTTTTCGCATGGCTATACTCATAAAAAAATATCCCCTGTTGGTTTTAATTAAACTACCATTCATAACGGAGGTTGCTGATAAGGTTGGATTTATTTTTTCCAATACTGTTCTTTGAGTTAAAATATCCTGTAATTGCCCACGGATATTGGCCTGTTCAATTTGCAGCATGGCTAAAGCCGTTTCATGCTTATCCCCGGCTGTGCTCTTGGTTTCATGACGGCCACTCTCTTTAAGGTCGGCCAAAACCTGTTGTAGCATGGTCAAATTTGCATTTATTATCTGTAGAAAATGGGTATATATGGTTTGTTTCAGGATCATATTAAGTCGACTGTAAAAATAAACATTCAACAGTTATGTTTTTATTTAAATAACAAGCGCCATAAGTTTTCCTTAATTCTATGATGTATTAATTACTTTTGCAGCAAATTTAAAGGATAATGAAAGTAGAAGAGCAAATTGCAATCAGAAGCAATAATAGTTGTGAGTTGTGTAAATCAACTAGTAGTTTAAAATTATTTGAACTGCCGCCTCAAAATGGCATATCGGCAGATACCTGTATATTGATCTGTAATAAATGCCTGGCACAAATTGACAAAAAAGAAGAATTGGACAGTACACATTGGGTATGTTTAACAGAATCCATGTGGAGTGAGGTACCGGCAGTACAAGTAACGGCCTGGCGGTTATTGAACCGGTTGCGTCATGAAAGCTGGGCAACCGAAAATTTGGATATGCTTTACCTGTCTGATGAAAATTTGGCCTGGGCCAAACTAACCGGTGACCATGAAAATGATGCTGCCGTTGATTTGCATAAAGATAGTAACGGGCATATATTACAAAACGGGGATTCAGTGGTGCTGATAAAATCACTAGATGTTAAGGGGTCTACCCTAAATGCTAAAATGGGTACGGTTGTAAAAAATATCAGGATTGTTGAAGATAATACCGAACAGATAGAAGGTAAAATTGAAGGCCAGCAGATTGTTATTCTGACCAAATTTGTAAGAAAACAACAAGCTTGATTTTAATGAACTGATCTCCATTAATTAAATCATACGTGTTTATGAAGAAAGCCATTTTGATCACTTTTTTATTCTGTGTTAACCTTGCTTTATATGGTCAGATTAACAGCTTAAAAATTGATAGCCTTGTTGACCGTACTTTAAAAGTTTTTGATGTGCCTGGTATTGCTGTGGGCATTATTAAAGACGGAAAAATAATTCATGCAAAAGGATACGGCGTTCGTTCCTTAAATACCAAACAACCAACAACTGAAAACACGCTGTTTGGCATCGCTTCTAACAGTAAAGCCATAACCTGTACCGCATTGGGTATGCTGGTAGACGAAGGTAAAATAAATTGGGATGATAAAGTACGAGACTATATTCCTGAGTTTAAATTATATAGCCCGTATGTAACTGAGGAATTTTCAATTCGTGACCTGCTTACCCACCGTAGCGGCCTGGGTTTGGGTGCTGGCGACCTGATGTTCTTCCCCGACTCAAGTGATTTTGAATTAAAGGATATTATTTATAATCTGCGTTTTTTAAAACAGGTTTCTGGTTTTCGTACACAATATGATTATGATAACCTGCTGTATATTGTAGCCGGTGAAATTGTAACAAGGGTTTCAAAAATCAGTTGGGATGAATTTGTTGAAGAAAGAATTTTTAAACCCTTAGGCATGAATACAACGGCAGGTTCATTCGACAGGTTGACAGACAAAACCAATATTATTGACGCGCATGCACCTGTAAATGGTAAAGTTCAGGTCATTGCAAGAAGTACAGTAAAAGTAGGTCATTCTGCCGGTGGTGTTAATTCAAATATCACTGATCTGTGTAAATGGGTACAGCTGTGGCTTAATAAAGGAAAATACGGTGACGGGCTTTCGAAAAGATTATTTTCGGAACAAGTGTACAAGGAAATTACAGCCGCGCAAACCATCATACAAGTTGCCGGACCCGGTACTTACAATACACATTTTGCGGCTTATGGACTTGGCTTTTTTTTAAGTGATGAAAAAGGGTATAAAAAAATAACGCATACCGGTGGCCTTGAAGGAATGGTAACACAAATAACCATGATTCCTGAATTAAACCTGGGTATCATTGTTCTTACAAATCAGCAGGAAGGCGCTGCCTTTACTTCTATTACAAACCAGATAAAAGATAGTTATTACGGCATTACGGGTACCGATAGGGTAACCGAATACTCAACAGGAAGAGGTGGACAGCTTGCTAAAGCCTCAAAATTGGTCGATTCTATTTGGTCAATAGTTGAAAATATTAAGTTGGCAGGTAAGGGTAAAGACCTTTTCAATTTATTTGCCGGCACTTACAGGGATGTATGGTTTGGCGATATCACCATTTCTATTAAAAATGGCAAACCCTGGTTCGATTCCAAACGTTCTCCAAAACTTACAGGCGAACTTTTTTTTTATAAAGCCAATACTTTTGTTGTAAAATGGCAGGACCGCAGTATGGACGCAGATGCTTTCCTTAATTTTAGTTTGAATGAAGATGGTAAGGCAGCAGGAATAAAGATGAGCGCCATTTCACCCTTAACCGATTTTAGTTATGATTTTCATGACCTGGATTTTGTAAGAGTGAATAAGTGATTTTCGCTGTTCCCCCTTTTTGCTTTTTTGATAGCCATCATTCCCATATCAACGGCCTATTCAGGTTTAATTTTCGGCATTTTTTAAGGTAATCTTGTAAAAAATATTGGCTCGATTTATGCAGCCTGCAGACCGCAATTAAATACATGGTCATTGGCATTTTAATACGTTACCTTTCCATTCTTCAACTATAAATATGCAAGACCAATTTGATCTTTTAATCGACAGTTACCTGAGTAATCAGGTTGGCATTGCCCCTGGTTTTTTAACAGCTGAACTCTCAACAGGGCTACAACAAAATATATTGCAATTGCAGGAAGATAACCTGATGACCCCTGCCGGAATTGGCAATCATGAGATTAAGGATGTTAATCAAAATATGCGAAGCGATAAAATTTACTGGTTGGATAAAAAACATGATAATGTGTTTGAAAAAGAATTTTTACAACACGCCGAAAATTTTATAGAACATCTTAACAGAACCTGTTACACCGGCATTAACGCTTACGAATTTCACTACGCAGTTTATGAGCAGGGTAATTTTTATAAACGCCATAAGGATCAGTTTAAAAATAACAGTAACCGAAAATATTCACTGATCTCTTATTTAAATAATAACTGGCTGCAAGCAGATGGCGGACAATTACAGATATACCAAAATAATTCCATGCAACAGATAGTACCACATGCACAAACGGCCGTACTTTTTAAAAGTGATGAAACTGAACATGAGGTTATGATTGCAAACCGCACCAGAATGAGTATTACCGGCTGGTTAAAAACTGTTTAATTTCCTAAGCTATATGATCCCGGTTACAGTGATTTTTCCAGGATCATAAATTCCAATGGTTGTAAATGCTTTCCTGTTAAACCGTCTTCAATAAACGGCTTTCTTTCACCAGTATCAGCATAACCCCTACGCATATACCAGTTGATGAGTTCTGTACGTAAGGTAATTACAGACATGTAAATTGCGAGGCTATTTATTTCATGAGCGTATTCTTCTGCAGCCAGTAATAATTGCTTACCAATGCCACTACCCTGTGATTTGGGTAATACACTAAACATGCCCAGGTAGATCTTAGGGCCATGCTTTTGCAGATTTACGCATCCGGTAATAAAATGGTCATCATTTTTATAAAGCAAAAAAACACTGTCTGTTTGTTGCATAACTTCCTGAACATTTTTGTCGTCTGTTCTTGTGTCACCTGCAATCAGGTCTGCTTCTGTCGTCCAGCCCTGTTTAGAACTTTCGCCACGATAAGCCCTATTCAACAGGTCTTTAATAGCCACGATATCTGCGAGGGTTGCAAAACCAATATGCGGGTCTGAGAAATTAAGCATGATAAAATCGAAATTATTGAATTATTGCGAAGATTTAATTTTATAATTAAATTGACTTATTGATTTAAAAACCCTGAAATAAAAAAACCGACTACTGAGCCGGTTTTTAAATATTGTAATTCATAAAATTAAGGACCCTTTATCTTAACCAAATCATTTTTTTAACGGATTATAAATTTCTCTGTTTCACTGCCCGCTTGTAGCAGGTATACACCTTTTATAAGTTGACTAACATGTAAAACTTGTTGGCCGGCAGCCAGTTTTTGGCTTAATACCAATTGACCGGTACTATTATAAATTTGGATCGTATTGGCTTCCTGTAACTGAATATTAACAATGCCATTTACGATACTGTTGGGTGATATGATCAGTTGTTTTGTTTTTGTATTAAACATTACACTAACGGTTTTGCTGTAGCTGTTATTATTATCTATATCGCGCTGTTGTAACCGGTAGTAATTAATTCCCTTTGCAGGATTAGTATGTATGAAGGAATAATTTTCGGTTGAATTACTGTTTCCGGCGGCCTCTTTAATGCCTATGTTTAACCAGCTAGTGCCATCCATGCTGTGCTGTACTACAAAATCAAGACTGTTTAATTCTGTTGCGGTGCTCCAGTTAAGTAATACCGCGTTTGCTTGTTTTTGTGCATTAAAATCAAGCCATGAAATTGGTAAATATGGATTAGAGCAATCGAAACTTATACCGCCAGGGGCATTTAAATTTGCAGGTGCAGCAGCAAGAATAAATGCAGTTGTATTTGCCGGATCGCCAAAGGATCCTGATATATTATGACCCAGGTACCAATATTGATCAGTAGGCACATGAACATAAAAGGCGAGGATAAAATGACCGGCTACTGAAAAATCTGAAAATCCAGTTGCAGGGGCAGGGCTAACAAATAATTGTACTGTTAAAGGTACAGGAAATGAGCCAGTAGCTGCATTTACGCCGAGCATGCCTGCAGGACTATCGCCCCAGCCATAAACCTGTCCGGTTAAACTCATGGCGCCCATACAAAAAACATCACCCTCTGTATCACCATCTATTTTAATAATATTAGCAAGATCAGTAGTGCCATCTGTTCCTTTTACAGTTATAAAAGTTGCTTGATTAAATGTAACAGTGGCATTGTTGATTCCCAGGCAACCATCTGTATTTACGCCACAACCATAAACCTTGCTATCATTGCATAATAAAAATAAAGTACTGCTGGTTGGGGCAGAGGTTCCCAGGCAAACCAGGTTCTTTACTATTTTGGTAGCCGGAATCTGTGCACTCATATCAAAGGCATAATTATAGCTGGTAGCCGTATTCGTTACTCCGGCCACATTAGCAGGTGCACCCCAATAGTAAATTTTATTGGTAGCTTCAACCAAGGCAAAAGCGCCTGAACCGGATAAAGAAAATTTAGTAACTCCTGTTAAGGGCGTAACACCATCTGTTAAGGTTACATGATGCCAAACTGCTGTATTAGCTGCTGTTTTATCTCCCTGTAAATTTACCAGTGTAGTTAAAACATACACATGTCCGTTTTTTGTAACAATAGCAAAAGCTTTTCTGCTAATATCTACCTGGCTTATATCAGTAATCAAAACCCCTGCTGGTAATTTAGCTGTTATATTACTGTTTGCTGTAGTTATTGCTGTTCCTCCAAAACTAGCCATAGTAGTAATGGCAGTGATGTTTGCTGCAGTACCAAAAACATACAGATTAGTTGACGTTCTTAAAACCATCACGCTTAAGCCGGTACCACCTCCGCTGCTGCATGATTTTACTTCAAGGGGAATGCCAGAATAATTGGCAGCAGAAATGGTTGTAGGCACCGTAATATTAGTTCCAGCACCAGTGGTATATAAAAGCATATTTTGTCCCCAACCCAATAATACATTCGCGCCATTATTATTGCCAATATATAAATTTGAATGCCATGAGCCTGTAAACCGGTTACCGGTACCGGGATAGCAGGTACCGGAAAAAGGAAGATAATGTGCAATCGTTGGATCTTCGTCTATATACCCATCGTGTTCATGATTTATTTCAGGCGCTTGTACTAAAGTTTTAAAGTCAAAAATGGGATAATCACTATAAGCATTAGACGCCAATTGGTCAGCATGGGTATTCGTTGCTGTAGCTAAAAAAAGTGATTGGGTATAGCTGGTAGAATAAAAAAAGAGCAGACAAGAAAATAAAATACCCTGGATTGTGGATTTACTTTTCATTTTTTAGATTTTGATTGTTTGAATTAAAACAAAGTTACTTGATCAGGTGACAGAATTTTATGATATTAGTCATGTAAATAAAATATTAAATATTTAAAGAGAAAACTTAACTAAAAGTTGTTTAAATGGATACTCTATTAAAGCAGGAATAATTTTATTGCGTGCAAATAAAAATGTATTTGTAGTTATGACATGTCATTTTTTAAGGAATTGATCATGTTGGCAGAGACTGCATTGCACACTATTTATTGGTAATTTTACCTACCAGTAAGGTTCATATGGTTTGTGATTGGCTAGGTTTTACAGTATAATTTCTATGTGTTCAATGCAATAATAAAAAAAAACAAGTGATGTACGGGTAAATGTTAGAGCCTGTCTTTAAAATCCAATTTGTGTTTTCGTAAGGTATCCATGGCTATATCATATCCTGCATCTGCATGCCTAATAACGCCCATGCCAGGGTCATTACGTAATACTCTTTTTAATCGTTGTTCAGCTTCATCTGTACCATCAGCAAC
>CANKNL010000111.1 GCA_947483345.1 Chitinophagaceae bacterium
AAACACAATTGTTTTGATACTGTCATTGGCCCTTAACTGAATAAAATGGGCAAGCTCTTCACTGCTCAATTGTTTGCCGCTTTCATCCAGTAAAACCAGGTAATCCTCCTTTTGTAAGGCACCGGTAATCTGGACTCCCTCTTTTTTTTTAAGTTCCACTTCGCTGAGTTTGCCTGCATTTTTCGGCATCGGAATAATGGTCCAGTCAACCGGATAATAATTGGAAATGCGTTTTGTAAATAAGTCAACCCCCGCCTTTACATAAGGCTCATGAATTTTACCAATGGTCCAGAATTGAAATTTCATGCACTAAAAATAAGAAAGATGGTGATAGATTAAGCGTTAAAAATAAACTAAACCGGTTACACCATTATTTTTTTATCTTTAATAAAACATCCTATTTCATGAGTCAGCAATTGATACATATACCAGGCCTGCTTACTGCAACCGAACTGATCGCTATAGATGCCCTGATTGAAAAAGCCGGTTTTGTAGATGGTAAATTAACGGCAAGCATGGCTGCCAAAGAGGTAAAAAATAATTTGCAGATAGAAGCAAATAATGAACATTTAACCGGTATTCAACATCTCATCAGCGCTGCTTTAGGGCAGAGCCCTTTATTTAATATTGCGGCATTGCCCAAAAACTGTCAGCCTTTTTTAATCAGTAAATACAACAGCGGAAAATATTATGGCTGGCATGTTGATAGTCCAATCATGGGCAACCCGCCCATACGTACCGACCTGGCCATGACCATTTTTTTAAGCGACCCCGCAACCTACGAAGGCGGAGAACTGGTTATTCAATCAGATACCGGTACGGTAAACTTTAAACCCGCCAAAGGCGATGCCGTTTTATATCCTTGCCAATACCTGCACTGTGTAAATGAAATAAAAAGTGGTGAAAGGGTGGCAGCGGTTACCTGGGTACAAAGCCATGTAAAAGATCCGGCGCAACGGCAAATATTATATCAGCTTAACCAGGTGCACGGTGCCTTGTATCAGCAGGCTCCAAATGCACCCGCCACCAACCTGTTACTGCAAACGCATAGTAACCTGTTTAGGATGTGGGCCGATCTGTAAAATGTAAGTCAGTTAAATTCGGCTTAATCTCAACTGTTCAAGTTTATGATATAAGTCAACTGATTTCTGCAAAAAAGCTGGTACCGGTTCGGGTACCTGTTCTTCTGTAAAAACCTGATCAGGAAATTTGGCATGAAAACGACTTCTTTGCAGCATCGCTGCGCTTTCAACTTCAGAAATTGGTAATTGGGTTACAGATGCAATGGTATCAATTATGGTCATCGCCTCTTCGTGATAATTGATGGCAAATGACAGCTTATCTGTTTGTAAAATGTTATGAAAAGCCTGCAAATAAGTTTCCAGCACTTTGGCCATATAGTCATCCAAATTGTATTTAAGTGATCCATCCTGGTCAAACAGGTCTTCTTTTTTAAACCCGAATAATTCGGGCTCTATTAAACCGGGTATGGCCTGCATACCTCTTTTCTTTTGTTGCGAACGGATTACTTCATCCGGCTTTCTATACAATAAAAAAAACGGAACAGTGGGAAATAAGGCCCTGAGTTCTTTATAAAAATGAATATGCCAGCTGTCTGTTTTAATAAAAAGATGTTGGTGATTTTCGTTTCGCTTTGCCCCATAAAAGCCAATGGCAGCTTTTAGTTGCGGCAATATTTCCGACATTCGATTTTGCTTTTTACCAAAGCGAAGCAGGTCATCAAAAAAAGGCACTTCTGATAATACAATATTGCAAGGTTGTAAGCCCAGCATTTGGGAAATTAAAGTTGAGCCGCAGCGTGAAATATGAAAAATAAAGGCAGTTGGTTCAATCACTTCAAACTCTTTTTCCCAGTCAACCAATACATCCGTGCTGCTCATACTTCTTTTTAAATGCCCGTTCTCAGGTAAAACACGACAGGCCGAAATGGTTTCATCAAAAAATGGTTCTTTAAAATCTTTATCGCCCACATATAGCCAGCGGCAAAGCAGCTTGTCATCTTCAGCATATAATTTTATGGGAATCCATCCTTCAACCGGGCTTTGATTTTTATTATTCATCTTAAAAAATAAAGTAAATCCTTTTTGTGGAATTGAAAATAGGCTTTGCCTTTGAACGCTTAAAGATCAGGGAACTTAATTTCAGTTTACAGTAGTACAAAAGCTCAATCAGGGCTCTTTCCCCAAATCGGGCAAATAGATTGCATCCATTTTCCTTCTCCTTTGGAGAAGGTGCCTGAAAGGTGGATGAGGCCGATTTCGGGGCTCTTTTTTTGTTACTTTTTTGGAGAAGCAAAAAAGTAAAAGACAAAAAAAAGGAAAGCGTATTGAAATATCGCATTATTCATGAATTATAAAAAAGTAAACTTGTTAGTACAGTTATTTTGATTGCAGATAAACAGTCAGCATGTCATGAATATTCCCATCCACAAATTCCTTCCATCCATTTTCGCCTGCAATTACCTGCCGTCTGATCTCCGTGGCCGATATGGCAGCAACGGTGTCCGGAACATTGATCTCATTAATGGCATAGCCCACACCCCGTCCATAATTAACCGATGCAATATCAGGTATGGTAATCACTTTCACCAAAGGATTAGCAGCATATACTTTTTCCCAAAGCGTTTGTACTTCAGCTGCAGTTAAAGGGTTGGCCGCATCAGGCTCAATATCCCGGATAGCAATCAGAACAGGTTGCTCTTCTTTTAAAAATGTATCAAAAATATGCATATGCCCCTTATGCGGACTTTGATAGCGGCCAATAAATAAATTGTATGTCATTTGTTTGATGCTTTAAATATTTTTTCGGTACAGGCCGCAATGCTTAATACTTGTGTATCGAGTATCACTTCCGGGTTTTCGGGAGCAAAATAAGGTGATGAAATGCCGGTGAACTCTTTTATTTCGCCGGTGATAGCTTTGGCATATAAACCTTTCGGGTCTCTTTCAATACATACTTTTATATCGGTGCTCACATACACTTCAATAAATTTTTTACACATGGCTCTGATCTCATTCCTGGTATCTAAATACGGCGAGATGAGAGAAACGATCACTACATTACCCTGGCTTTCGAGCAAGGAGGCCATGTATCCCACATTTAAATTATGTTTCTTTCTTGAGTCTTCATCAAAACCGGTTTGATGGATCACTTTCCTGATCTCATCACCATCCAGTAATACCGGAACCACACCCTTTTGCTTGTATTTTTCAACCAGCGCTTTGGCAATGGTGGTTTTGCCTGAGCCGCTCAAACCCGTTAAAAAAATAACGGCGGGTTTTGTCTTAAATCCTGTAATTTTTGCCCATATCTCATCAAAAGCGTAATAGGAAAATATTTTTATCAGTGAATCAATAATACCGATTGATATGGAAGCAAACAGGTTTTTGGTTAACAGGTAAGCAATTATAAAAGTGATGAGGGAACTGTAAAGCCGGTAAACAACCGCTTTTATTAATTTTAATTTATTAAACATGCGCTAAGGTACTTATGGGTTGAGAAGTTTTGGAAGAATAAAAATACGCAGAACTTTTTATGGATTCATTTGTGATAATTCTTTTTCAAGTTGATCGGCTATTTGATGGCTTACTGCCGTATTCATTTCCCTGAACTGTACAATCATTTGCCATTTTGTTGCGGCATCCAATAAGCCCGACAGGTCTTCAATTTCTTTTTTTACAAGTAGTTCCGTACTATTGAAAATAGTCTTCACCCAGTCATTTACCCCGGCATCTATAACCAGGTGTACCCGATTAATAGGGCTGTTATTATTGATGGCATGCGGCAGGTTGAAATTCATATACCAGCACTCGCCTTCCTGTAGTGTTAATCGTTCTTTATCCAGATAAAATTCCACATCAGCATGGGTGCGTACCGGAATATGCAAACGTATTTCACCACGTTCAAAATTCAGTTCAGCATCCCGGTGTTCTTTGATGTGGCTTCCGGCATTCAGTTTAAGCAAACGTACGGCCTGCAGCGGACATTTAAAATTTTGTAATACGGCTTTCAGGTAAGGGCTTTTATCTAAAAAAAGGGTATCCCGGTAATCCGGGTTCTCAGAAGGAGAGATGATGATATCATCCGTCTTGCCAGCAATACTACGTAAAGGAATAGCCGCCCATTCACCTTCATAATGTTTAACCTGATAATGGGGAAGCCAAGGCTGGGCGGATAAGGCATCCACTTCCTTTTGCAACAACCGGGCATCAAAGAAAAAGGGCAATTGTAGATACTTGATGATCTGCATTAATTGATATAATGAATGTTAAACCCTTTGTTGATACCATTAACAGGTTTTGGTTAAGGCCACATGGCTTTTTTTACCACGGTTGTCAAAGCCTAGCTCAATTTTTCGTAAGGCCAAACCGCTGGTTGCCGCATGGTTAATGATAACCTCTTCTTTGTTTTTGTTCTGGGCAATAACAGGACGGGTACAAAAATTGTCGGCATGTCCGCCAATAATGATATCCAGATGTGTGGAAGAAGCAGCCAGCGACAGATCATTTATTCCTGTTTTTGACTGATACCCCAACTGAGAAAGGCATACCACCAGGTGGCAGTTTTTTTCTTTTTTAAGATATAGGGCAAGTGCATTGATACTGTCGGCTGTTGTGGATTGATTATCGGCCGTAATGATACCTGTTTTAATATCACCTTTATAAATGATCTTGTAATCATTCGCCGACACGGAACATCTTTCACCTGCATGAATGGAGGCATCATAAACATGATGATCTGTATAAACCGGTGTGGTATCACCTGCGTGTAAAAGGAGGAGGTTTGCGCTGCTGTTTTTAAGTGTTTTAATATACTGCAGGTAAGGGGTTTCACCTTTATTATCTGTATTTCCGGTATGTGCCAAAACCAGGCTATTATTGTTGATGCGGTAACCGGTTACAGGACTAAGGCTGTTGGCAATAGATGTAAAAGGTTTGGCCGCAAGTAGTGCAGCCGTGGCCATACTGCCGCTGAATAAAAATTTTCTTCTTGTATTCATACTGATAAAGTTGGTTCTGGTTTAATTAAGCCACCAAAATAGTATTAAACTTATTATTAAGCAAATAAATATACGAGTGAGCCGCAAAATTATTTTAATTCAACGTGGCAGATGTAATTTGTTAATATTGGTAAGCATTGTTTTTTAATTAATTTGGCGGTTATTCATTTGCTGGAAAGATGATGTAGGAAATAAGTATTGAATTTTACTTTTGCATGAAGCTGTTGAAATGGGGTATATGTAAAAAATATAAAAAGAGAACTGAAAATAAATTATTTTTAATCCCATTGTAAATGATCTTCATCATTCAAAATGAGTGCTATAATATATGACAGAAAACAAAACTGAACTTGCCTCAGTCACTGAGATACCCCTTGATAAATACCTCGAAAAATGCATGTCATTTTTAAATGAAATAGGTATTGAGACCATGTTTGAAACATTGGTAGAACCTTGTTTTTTACCGGGGCTTTCCATTCGCAACGGTACAATCATTATTGATAGAGAAGCCCTTTATTACCCGGGCGATATCTTACACGAAGCCGGCCATATTGCCGTAGTGCCGGCAACCGAAAGGCATACCTTAAACGCTTCTGTTATTGAAAAACGGGAGCAGCGCGAAGCCGAGGAGATGATGGCCATTGCCTGGTCTTATGCGGCGTGTATGCATTTGGGTTTAGACCCCTATGTTGTTTTTCATGATGATGGCTACAAGGGCGGTGGTAGTTATATTGCAGACAATTTTAATAATAAAAATTATTTTGGATTGCCCATGTTGCAATGGATAGGATTAACGGCCGATGAAAAAAATGCAGCTGAAAAAAATACGGAACCTTACCCGCATATGATCAGGTGGTTAAGAGAATAAATTTTTATTCATTTATTTGGAAATGTAAATTAAATATCTATTTTTACGTATCACAATTTTCGATATACAAAACTAATTTTATGGAAGGAACGATTGCTGAAATACGCATGTTTGCCGCAACTTTTGCTCCCCGAACCTGGGCTTATTGTAACGGACAGATCTTGTCGATCAGCACAAATACGGCCCTGTTTTCCCTTTTAGGAACAACCTATGGGGGTAACGGCCAAACTAATTTTGCCCTACCCAATATGCAGAGTAGGGTAGCTGTAGGTACGGGTGCTGGTCCGGGACTTACCAATTATCAGCTTGGTCAATTATCAGGTTTAGAAACAACGACATTAATTGCTGCTAATTTACCTGCTCATACACATATTATTGCAGGCACGGCTAAAATGCTGACTACAACAGCCCCAGCAGATGCACAAACACCGGCTAACAATTATTTTGCCAATGATGGCAGCGTAAAATACAAAACTTCGGGAAGTGGTACTATGAAACCGGCCACTATTGCGCTGTCATTGGCTGCTTCAGGGGCTACACCTTTTAATAACCTGATGCCTTATACCGGTATCAGTTATATCATTTGCATGTTTGGGATCTTCCCGTCAAGAAATTAATAAAAATTTTTAAAATTATCAGATCATGGATGGAACTATTTCTGAAATACGCATGTTTGCCGGCAATTTTGCTCCAAGAAGTTGGCTTTTTTGTAATGGGGCATTACAGTCAATTGCCAATAACACAGCCCTGTTTGCTTTAGTAGGAACCACTTATGGTGGTGATGGACAAACGACCTTTGCCTTACCCGACCTCAGGGGTAGATTACCCATTCACACCGGCCAGGGTCCTGGTCTTTCAAGTTATCAACTCGGGCAAATGGGAGGCGCAGAAAACATTATTCTTACAGCTGCTAATGTGAGTAATCATAGCCACGCTGTAACAGGGAATGCCGGTATCATCATGGCATCGGGAGACGGGCATGTTCCATTTGCCGTAAATAATTTTCCGGCAGAAAACGGCGATGCCATATATTCCACCGCTACCGATAATAGTACAATGGCCCCTGTTTCCCTGGCAGCTGTTACTGTTGCACCACAAACACCAAGTGGCATCAACCCAATCAGTACTATGCAACCCTACCTGGCAATGAACTTTATTATTTGTGTAGAGGGGATTTTTCCGTCAAGAAATTAAGCTTTAAAAAAATATTAAAATTACTATTATCATGGAAGGAACAATTGCAGAAATACGCATGTTTGCAAGCAATTTTGCACCTAGAACATGGCTGTTTTGTCAGGGACAAACAATGAATATAGCCCAAAATACAGCTATGTTTTCATTGCTGGGTACCACTTATGGAGGCAATGGTCAAACCACATTTGGTATACCCGATTTCAGAGGTCGTGTACCCGTTGGTACCGGTCAGGGTCCCGGGCTCTCAAATCGTGTTTTGGGTGAGCTGTCGGGAGCTGAAAATTTTATTGTAAACAATACCAGTTTACCTGCACATACACATGTACTTAGCGGATCAATAACAATGAAAGGAAATGCGGCAACCGGCGATACCGATACGCCACAGGCCAACTACCCGGCAGGGCTTACCGGTACCAACATGTATTCTACAGTTAATAATGGTAGTGGCCTTGGAAATATGAAACTGGCCCTTACCGGTGCCGCTACTGGATCTTCGCAGCCGGTTAATAATGTACAACCTGTTATGGGAATGAATTATATTATTTGCCAGTTCGGAATCTTTCCTTCAAGGAATTAGTTTTTTTGTATAAACAAAACGGGCCTGTTGAAGCTGTTTTAAAAAGGGTTTCAGCAGGCTTTGGTTTACATGAAATAATATACAATAACTTTACTTCGCCATTACTTTTTACTATTTTATAAACCATTTAATTTACTAAAACAGGTATGTACACTATTGGAATTTTATTGCCTGGTTCAACACTATACCCATCCATTGGAATGGACTTTCTGCAGGGTATTAAATCCTGCTTACTGTTTAATCATTTTACCGAAGTAGATTACCAGGTAAGTATGATCAGCTTCGGTCTTAAAGATGATGAGATATATGCGGCAGCAGAAAAATATCTGGTGGTTAGTAATGCCGATGTGGTCATTGCTTTTGCCGGCGACTATCATGCCGCTAAACTGGCCCCTTTATTTGCAGCGGCAGGTAAATTGCTGATCATCACCAATGGCGGCGCTAATTATCCCGAATCTTTCTCAACACCGGTAAGTCATACTATTTTTCATTCGCTCAACGACAGTTTATGCTGTTTTCTTACCGGTAAATATGCGGCCCGGCAGGAGGGTGGCCAGGGCGCCATCATGGCTACTTCTTTTTTTGATGGGGGATATAAGCATGTACATGCGATGAACAACGCATTTG
Source organism: Chitinophagaceae bacterium (assembly GCA_947483345.1). Classification (GTDB taxonomy): domain Bacteria; phylum Bacteroidota; class Bacteroidia; order Chitinophagales; family Chitinophagaceae; genus Ferruginibacter. The sequence goes on from CANKNL010000111.1 coordinate 8,287, forward strand.
TACTTTCGGGCGGTGCCATCAATCACAATTTTGTAAGCCATTATAAAAAGGAAGAATTTAATACAGATACTTTAACCTCATTTATAAACGCCAATCCGGGTATCCGGAAAATGCTGGCCGTGTTCAGCGGTGATATGGCACGCTTTTTTTATCAAAAAATGATGGAGGTGCAAAAAGAGAACAGCCTGCAGTGGTATGCCTCGCCTATGATGTTTGATAGTACCCCGGGCGATTTTACCGAACCCAAACCGGCAGTGCCCAACATGTGCGGCTACAGCAACTGGTTACCTATACTGGATAGTGAAAGTAATCATGCTTTTATGACATATTATGACACTGAAAACAGTAAAGAAGCCAACCTGTTTTCTATGCAGGGCTGGGAGTGTGGGCTGCTGCTGATGGCATACTTACAGCAACGCAAAGACGCTGTTAATACTGAAACAGCCATTGAGTTACTGAAAGCTCAAAAAATAAACAGTCCCCGTGGCACCATCAGCCTTAATGAAGAGCGGCATATCCTGGGGCCTGCCTACCTGATAGAGGCCAGCGGCAATTGGCAGATGACGGTTAAAGAAACCTTGGTTAATACATCAACGGCCTGGGCAGAAATGCTGGCACAGATTCCACAGGAAGAATTTTCGGCCTGGCGCAATACGTATCTGTGTATTTAAAGTATAGGTTTGTTTATAATAACAATTTAATAATTTGAATGTTGCCAACATCAATCTGGCTATATCTAATTTTAAGA
>CANKNL010000112.1 GCA_947483345.1 Chitinophagaceae bacterium
ACAGTGTAAAGATGAAGCCTGACATGCACACCCACAAGTATTTTGGTCACTATTTTAAAAAATACCAAAAGATTTTAGAGAAGACTAAGTAGTTGTACGGGAGTTTAGGAAGGTTTAGGAAGGTTTAGGAAGGTTTAGGAGGTTTAGAGTTCGTACGCCATGGTTCGTATCTCACGAAACATGTTCCGTCTTTTCATTTCCACCCAGTTGTTGGTGATTGCTATGCTACTATACCTGCCGTACGAACACCAACAACGGCTTATACTAAAACCTACCTTTTTAGTGCACAAAGCTCATAAGGAAATTCCATTGTGGAGACCATCCCTTAAAAACAAGGATCACATAAAAGAATGTAAAATCTAATTCATCATAGTACTGCCGGTTCCCTTTTTAACCTTGGAGGTATTTAAGGTCATTATTTTAAACCGCCATCCAAAATAGATCATCCGCCCTGTTACGGGGCCCCAAACCAGGGAAGCATCAAACCAGGGACTGAAAGGCTGGCCAGATGCTATGATGACATCCTTTTGAAAATAGTTGGTGAGATTTTCAGTGCCGATATAAAAATCCATAGGGTATTTTTTACCCACTGTTTTACTGATCTGTGCATTCATGATAATAAAGCCGGTGGAGTAAGCAGTTCGCTGGTATGCCACCGGGTTAGTGCTGGTATTGGGAATCCTTTTTCTGCCAATATAATTCAGGGTATAGTCAAATTTCCAACCCTTTTTGGCCGTATAAGCAAGGTTAACAAAAGCCCGGTTTGTAGCAATTAACGGACGTTTAAGTAAGGTCCCGCTAAAATTTGTCTTTACGTCAAAATACCTGTAAGTCATCTTCACATCCAGTTTTTTTAAAGGCTCCAGATTAATATCCACCTGCAGACTGTTGGAAAAAGATTTTCCATTAAGATCATAAAATTTTATGGCTGCCGGATCTTCCATGTCAACCACTACCTGGTTGCTGAAATCATTTCTGAAATAATCAACACTCAGCAAAGCCTGGCGCTTAAACAATTTAAAAGTCTGATCAAAACTGATCCCTTTGTTCCAGGCCACTTCTGCATTCAGGCCATAGGCCCTGCCGGTTTTATTTGTGATGATGTTGACCTGCCTCGCACTTACAAATACGCTGCTGTTCTCTGCAAAAATATTGGCGGTACGCTGGCCACGGCCTGCACTTAAACGAATAGTGGTACCTTTTACCGGTTCATAACGTACATGCAAACGGGGGGTTGCAAAAAAACCAAACAGGCTATTATGATCGGCACGCAGGCCGGCAATCATACTCAGTTTTTCGGAAGGAGTAAACGTGTATTCAAAAAAAACACCGGGCACTTTTTCGATGCGCTTGTAATTGATGGCCTTAAAATCCTCATTATAATCATCTATCAAAAAACTGATTCCGGTCCTGAATTTATGGATGGTATTACTGATGATGGACTGGTAAATCAGATTAGCATAAAAATTCTTTTGCCGGGCATTGTACGTGGTCAATCCAAAATATGAATCCTGCTGATGGTTAATGGCTGACAATTGCAGTCCGATACTTTTATATTTCTTATTGGGGAACACGTAACCGATCTTGGCAAAAGCTTCAGTACGGTTTGTATGTATCCCCAATCCATATTTATTCACTGTATTTTTATCCTTATCAGGGTTATAGGATAATTCTCCGCCGGTTTTTTTATCTACCAGCAATTTAATACCGAACTGAACCAGGAGGCCTTTTCCATTCTCGTGTTTCCAACGGTTTATAAGATTAAACTGGTTACCTGTAGGCATATCCCTGAAACCGTCTTTGTTAAAGTCAAGATGCTTGTTGCTTAAAAAATCATCATGCAGCAGTAAACCGGTCCACCATTTTTCCCCTACAGCCTGTGTCAAATTCAAATTCAGGTCTATTTTGCCAAAATTATTGATATACGCATTGGCAAATAACTGCTCGCTGTTCTCGGGCTTTTTAAGTTCAATATTAATTTGCCCGGCAATGCTTTCGTAACCATTGGCAACAGAACCAATGCCTTTGATCAGTTGTATTGTCTCTGCCCACGGACCCGGAATTGCATTTAACCCCAATGACGTAGCAATGCCCCTTGGTCCGGGAAGATTCTCTACCGTAAGTTGTGTATAATTGCCCGACAAACCCAGCAACTGAATTTGCTTGGACCCTGTTATCGCATCATTATAGGATACATCTACCGAAGAATTGGTCTCAAAGCTTTCACTCAGGTTACAACACGCCGCTTTGAACATCTCCTTTTCCGTAATGATTTGGGTACGGATGGGATTTAACGTAGCAATATTAGTGGTGCGTTGTTTTGAATAAAAATTGAGTTCCTGCATTTTTTTATAAGGAACTACTGTTATTTTTAAGCCCTTCCCATGATCTGTAACAAGTGCATTTGATCTGTTTGTGTTGTCATTTTTTTTCACCCGCTGCCCGGTGCTATCTATTGGGGTTACAAAAAAACCAAGTTTGATACCAGACTTTAAATACCCGGCTTTATCAGTGCTGTCATTTTCTGTCATAAAAATACCGCTGTTGTTGGCCGGGTTCTCTTTTTTTACTTTGGCAGTGATATTGGTGGAGTCAGTAGATGGAACAGATATGGCCTTTTGTTCAATTTTATTAACTGTTTCATTACTAGACTTACTTTCTGGATTGGATTTAGAAACTGCGATCATGTTGCTATCCTTCATAATCATTGCATTGTTTTTTTGCATCAATGACAATGAATCTTTAAGTGCTGCTTTCTTCAACTGTATATCCATTTCGCGATAATGGCAGCAGGGGGGGTAACTGGCTGTAGATGATATTTTTCGCTTTTTTTATTTCAAGATCATGGCCGATGGCAACGATACGATTTTCAATTTTATCAAGGGTAATTATTGATGGATTATAAACCAGTGAAAGCTGTTTTGTATCTATATCCCAGCTGGCCGTTTTCACACCTTTTACTTTTAAAATACCTTCGATCCGGTCCTTACACATCACACATACACCAAATACTTTAAATTGGATAGCGGTATCGGCTGATACTGCTTTTTTTATCTGTGCTGTGGAAGTAAATCCTGAAAATAAAACTGCCAGCAGTATCATATATTTTATCGGCATGCTGCATTTATATTCTGACATTAAAAATAATTAATAGAAGCTAGTCTGTAAAGTTCATGTGAAAAACCTGATATAAAATTAACATATATGAACAGGATACACTGTACTAAAACAACCTCTCTTTATGTAGTTAATTTTCTACAAACCGCACTCGTCAAGAAACCGTAGGCAGCAATATAACCTATTGCAAACTTTAAGATATGCACTAGGGATTTATGTTTTATAGAAAACCTTATCGTGTTTGAAGACATGCTTGTCCCAATTTTATCAGTGGTTAGAGTTCTTAGTTCAGAGTCAGGAGTCAGGAGTCAGGAGTCAGGAGTCGGGAGTCAGGAGTCAGGAGTCGGGAGTCGGGCGTTTTTCGCTAAAACGAACAAAAAAAAAAGCCTGCCGAAAATGGCAGGCTGATTCATAATACCACTTGTGCTTAAACCTAGAAACTATAAACCATTAAGTATGAAACCGAAATACTATTCTGTTATTATTATTTTTTGTACAGTCTTTTAAAATGCCTTGGTCCCTGCCTCCACGAACTATTTTTTTAACCGTAAATCTTGAAGTAGGTTCGTGAAGACACGAACCTTGGCGGTTTATTTCAGAGTTTAGAGTTCAGAGTCAGGAGTCAGGAGTCGGGCGTTTTTCGCTACAACGAACAAACAAAAAAAAGCCTGCCAAACATGGCAGGCTGATTCATCATACAACTTGTGCTTAAACCTAGAAACTATAAACCATTAAGTATTGCACCGAAATACTATTCTGTTATTATTATTTTCTGTACAGTCTTTTCCGAATCAGGCTTTATTATATATACATGATAATAACCTTTTGTGATGCCCTTGTCGATGGCCAGTGATTGTGTTGCACTGCCACCGGAGTGGTTTATCTGTCCTGTCATCAGTGTTTGCCCCAGGTTGTTTACCAGTTTGATCTGGTATATTCCTTTTGCCATATCGGTAAACAATAGTGCCATATGCCTGTTGACTACCGGGTTAGGAAACACCACAATACCAGCATTAGCCATCCCCATGGTTACTTTTACAATAGGGCTGTATTTACTGTCGCCGGCTATACCGATACCGCGTACGCGATAAAAATTATTACCGCTTACTGCCTGTACATCCAACCAATTATAGGTTGCGCTTGTGCCATTAATACCTGTTGCCATCTGCGTGGCCACTTTTGTAAAGTTGCGGCCATCAGTAGATTTTTCCACGTCGTACTTTTGCATGTTGAGCTGGTTAGCTACCATCCATTCTACGGCGATATCCTTATTTTGCTGACTGGCTTTTATATTGGTAAAGCTTACCGGCAATACCGTAAACGGAGAGAAGACCACTTTAAACCTGTTCTCGGCATAAGAGGCCGCATCGGCCGTTACACTAAAATTAATTACGGTAGGCCCTGCCAGGTTGATGGGGGTTTCGGTGTTTAAAAAATTATCCACCAGTTTACCCACCAGATCCGGATGATCAAGCTGTATGGCATTGATATCGAACCGGTAATTTTTGATGCCCAGATTGGTTGTCTTCAGATACAGGGTATCTGTTGCTCCCATGACCGGGCGCTTTTCTATAATTAAATTCTCCGCTTCACGCAGCAGACCCAGGTTTTCGTTAAAATTGGCCATCTTGCGTATATCCTCTGCCGTTACTGCAGCAAAATAATCGTTGTTATATTTTGCCCTGAAGCCATCCACCAGATTGATCGAATTATCTACATTAACAATACTCAGGTTCATCGTCATCTCTTCATTAACTGTTTCGGTTCCATAAGGGATTACACTGCTTGCCGACAGATCTGATTTGCAATTTTCGTCAAATACCAAGGTGGCCGAGCCTGCAGGTAACGCATTTACCATAAATGCCGAACCCGAATGGATATAACGCCTGGCATTATTTTCATCGACGGTTCCTGTAGAGGGAGTTGATACATAAACACCAGGGACAATAGTTCTGGTCATTAAAAGAAAGCCACCTACACCATAACTGCCAGCCAAATTTGCATTCCAAATATAAAAATCGGACGATAAATTTGTGGTATGGGTAAACAAATACTCATAATCAATTGGGCTGGCAAATGGGTTACCAACTAAAGTATAGTTAGAAGCATGATAAGGCACATTAAAACCGGGCTGTGCACCCTGGTTTAATTGGCCTGTGCTGCGCAAATAAGCAGCGCTATGTTCGGTTGTGCCAGTTAAAGTCATGGTTCGGTCGCCCCTTACAAAAAGGAAATAACCGGGGTTGTCAGAAATACCAACCGTGGCTACATCAGGTGTATTGGCCAAAGTAGATGCCCAACTGTTACCTACATAGGCACGTATAGACGAGGCTGGTTTTTGAGCATCAAAATTAGCTGCGCGTGTATCGCCGGTAAAAGTGGTGATATGGGTTCCAAAACCATTATTATTCACTTTATTTTCCATCCAGGCATCTTTAATAGTTTGTGTACTAACAACCGGTGCAGTTAATAAGCGCCAGGCCCGTTTATCGCTGGTATATCTTTCTACCACCACATTACCTACAATATAAGGAGGCGTAGCTGTATTGGTTGCCACACGGGCGGTACCTGTACTGGATGATTTTAGCGTAAACACTTTAGTACCATCACCATCGGCATCCAGTGTGGCTATACCACTTACTGTTAATGTACCCGATACCGATGCATTGGCATCCATGGTAAAAGCCGTACTGCCCCCAAGGGTAAGATTATTAAAGTCGGTAGTTGCTGTGCCGCCAATAGTGGCAGTGCCACTACCCGTTAACGTAACCGTGCCGTTATTTTTTACAAAGCTACCATTGTTGGTAAAGCCTGCATTGTTTATATAAAGCGTTGAAGTACCATTCATTACCAGATTAGCAGAGGAAGAAATTACTATCCCCTGAGCAAAATCATTTGCAGGAAAAACAATACCTGCCAGTATGATAAACACAAGATGTTTTAAATATTTAATTTTCATAACATTGGTTTTAGGGTTGATGATTTAAGTATTTAACCCGGTAACATAGTTTCATTTTGTAAAAAGGTATTTATTGTTATCCATTTTTAATCCATCCCTAATGCAAAAAGATTTAAGGAGTGAATATGAAAATCACTGGCACCACCTACATTCCCCACATATATTTGCAAATAATTACCAGGTGCCATATCTATCATTAGGTGAAATGCTGTACTTTGATTATCAGATGCAGCCGAAAATCTATTGAGTACTTTAGAAGCTGGTTGCACTACTCCGTTTAATGCGATGCCTAAAACACAGTTACTCGCAGAGTTTGTATGGCCGGTTATCGTACCGGCAATATGAAATGTTTTAGTGTTTTTCCCGTTATAATACAGCCTGCCGTTATCAGAACCTCCGTTACTAAATTCTCCCCCAGCCCTTCCGGTGAATGTTGTGACCGGAGCTAAAGGGGACATATTTGAACTCCCATCAGATGATGTATTAATAACTATATCTGATGTAGTGGTTGCATTAAAAAAGCTGATATCTCCCAGGGGGAAAACTGCCACATGCTTATTATTTATTTTCCATTCGGTACCATTGCTGATAAGGGTTTCTGTTACATACTGATCCGATAAAACTAAAGAGGAAGCCCCGTCAATAGTTTGAGAAGAACTGGTGGCAATGGTGATATCCGTGGTACTGGTACCTTTTTTAATGGTATAGATCCTTCCGGCGCAGGTGGTAGCTGTGGGCAATGTGATGGTCATTGCTGTACCGGCGTTGTTACAAATAACGATACTGTGGGTTTCATCTAATGTGGTATTGCTGGTAACCACCGTTACCTTTTTGGCAAAGGAACCATTTATTTCAAAATCGGATTTTGGGCTTGCCGTATTTATCCCAATCTCGTTCTGTGCCTGTATAACGGATACCGGCAGAAGAAAGCTGAGTACTGCCAATCCGTAAAATAAGCTGGTCTTATATTGTATGATCCTTGTTTTCATTGTAGATATTTTAAATGGTGACCTTTAACTTTTACAGCCTACATGCCAAATGCAAAAAGGTTAAGCGATTTTATAGTTACATCCCTACCAGATGCTGTTGTATTTCCTACATAGAGTTGCAGGTAATCGCCATATACCATTGAGATCACTACGTGAATAGCAGTACTCTGTATATCTGAAGTATTCCCCATTTTCTGTAATATTTTGGAAGCATTGACTAAGGCTCCATTTTTTGCCACTCCAAAAACAAATTGGTCACCGTTAGTTGCAGGTGCAACTGATATGGTACAGGCAATATGCATCATTCTGGGTGTTCTGCCAACATACCTTAAAGTGCCATTGTTGGTACCCCCATTGTCAAATTCTGTCATGCCTGTATATGCTGTAGTAACAATACAAGGAACCATGTTATCATTCCCGGAGGCGCCAGATGACAGCCCGGTTACATTTGCTGCTGTTCCTGTAACATTAAAAAAACTCACTTCCCCCATGGGGTATGGCGCAAGATATTTATCGATTATATTCCATCCGGTACCATCGCTTACAATAGTTACAGCACCCTGCTCATCTGATAAAACTAAGGTTAAAGCGCCATCAATGGTTTCTGTACCTGCCGCATCAATGGTTACATTTGCCGTGCTGCTCGTACCTTTTTTGATGGTATATATTCTTCCGGTAATTCCTACTGCAGTGGGCAGTGTTTCTGTAATGGCAGTACTGCCGTTGTTACAAATCACAATACTTTCAGCTGCACCTAATGTGGTACCGGTGGTTGTTACAGTGGTTATATTTTGTCCGAAAGAGCCATTCACTTCAAACAGTGAATTGGGGGTGGCGGTATGTACGCCAATGCTGCCGGTAATTTGTGCACTGCTTAAAAAGCAAGTAAGTGAAGAAAGAAACGCGACAAAAATAAATGTAATCAGATTTTTATGCTTACTAATACTTAATGTAAAAGGATAAATTGTTTTCATAATTAAATTGATTTAAAGTTTAAAATCATGTTTGCAAGTAACGTATTAAAAAATACTTTATTTACTTATTTAGCAAGTATTTTATTTAAATAGTTTATATACTTAGGCAAGACTAAGTAATACTACTTAAAAACTGAACTACAGGGCGTTTTATCTATTTCATTTTATTTCGTTTACGCATTTTAGTTAGTACTAAAAAGCGCACCAATTGGCCGTCCATCCACCTGAGTTTTTGAGACAAAACCTACGCCATGGGCCGTGACTCACGAAACATGTTTGCTACCCCATGCCCGGGTATGAGAAGCTTGCAAGAAATTAATTGGCAATGACCCACAAAAAAAAAATCCTCTCATATTTCTCGCATATCAGAGGATTGTAAAAATCGCCTTTGGTTATTGTGTAGGTATTGGATTTTAAACGTTGGCTTTTTAAAGGATATTTATTTTCTTTTAACAGTGTAAAGATGAAGCCTGACATGTACACCCACAACTATTTTGGTCACTATTTTAAAAAATACCAAAAGATTTTAGAGAAGACTAAGTAGTTGTACCTGAGTTGGGAGTTAGAGATTATAAATTTTGAATTATAAATTATGAATTTTGAATTTTGAATTCTTAGTTCTTAGTAGGCGTTTTCCTCCGCGTCTCCGTGCCCCTGCCTACCGGCAGTCAGGTTTGCGGTAAAAAAATACATTTAACGCAAAGAACGCAAAGTGAAACGCAGAGAACGCAAAGATTTGCTTAGCGGCCTACACCATGGTTCGTGACTCACGAAACATTTTCCGCCTTTTCATTTTAGATAACCCATGCCCAGGCAGGAGAAGATTGTAATAAATTAATTGGCAATTACCCACAAAAAAAAATCCTCTCATATTTCTCGTATATCAGAGGATTGTTTGTTTTTCTTCTTTGGGTATTGTGTAGGTATTGGATTTAGAACGTTGGTTTTTTAAAGGATATTTATTTTCTTTTAACAGTGTAAAGATGAAGCCTGA
>CANKNL010000113.1 GCA_947483345.1 Chitinophagaceae bacterium
AAAAGGCACCCTGTACACCGATGACCTTGAATATAATTTACGAACAGGTATTGCCACTTACAAAAACGGTGGACGAATTGTAAATGAAAAAACAGTTTTAACCAGCCGCGATGCTGTTTATTATGCCGATACCAAAGATGTTTATTTTAAAAATGATGTGCATCTAAAAGACCCTGACCGCAATATCTGGACAGACAGTTTACTTTATAATATTAAAACCAATATAGCCACTTTTATTGCTAAAACAAATATTGTGGGTAACGATGGGAGCATCACAAACACCAATGCAGGTACTTATAATTTAGGAACCGGCGAAGCCCTATTTACTAACGGTGCAACGTTTAGCGACAGTACGCGAAGTGGTTCTGCCAAAACAATTGCATACGATAAAAATAGCGGCACACTTCAAATGGAAGGCAATGCAAAACTGGTTGACAGTGTAAACCAGGTTACTGTGCTAAGCGGGCAGGTGTTTGCCGATACCAAATTAAATTCTTTTTTAGCCACCCGCAAGCCGGTCATGATTTTATGGAAAGATAATGACAGCACTTATATTGCTGCCGACACCCTTTTCTCTGGCCTGCGTAAATATGACAGCCTGGAAAGAAAAATGATCACACAAAAAGACACTTTAAAAACTACGCTGGCCATAAAGACCAGTGATGCTGATTCCTCGATCAGGTATTTTTTAGGTTTTCATAATGTGCGCATTTTTAATGATTCTTTGCAGGCCGTTAGTGACAGCCTCCATTACTCTACGGTTGACTCTACCTTTAAATTATTTGGCGAACCGGTTGTATGGAATGACAATTCGCAGGTTACGGGGGATACCCTTTATATGTATACCCAAAACCAAAAACCAAAACGGTTGTATGTATTTAATAATGGAATGATCATAAATAAAACCGGTGATGGACTGTATAACCAGATTGGTGGACGAACCTTGAATGGTTATTTTGTTGATGGCTCTATCGATTATGTAAGGGTAAAAGGTAGTCCTGCCGAAAGCATTTTTTACCCGCAGGATGATGACAGCGCTTATGTTGGCATGAACCGCAGCAGTGGCGATGTGATTGATGTTTATTTTGTGAATAAGGAATTGAATAAAGTAAAATTTGTAAATAATGTGGATGGTATTTTATACCCGATCAAGGATATCCCTGCTGATCAAAAAACATTAAGGGCTTTTAAATGGCTGGATAAACGCAGGCCAAAAAACAAGCTGGAATTGTTTGAGTAATTTATTATTCTTATCGTATAAACAATCTTAACTCTTTTTTTATGAAAAAGGTTATTTCTACTTTACTAACAATTTGTGTTACGGCTGTTTTGTTTGCACAGGATGTAAAACTAAATGACTCTGTAATTTTCATCAACGATAAGCCAGTTGCATTGTATGCAAAATTCCCCAGCCCGGCCCCATCTCACTTTAATATAGAAGTGTACAGTTTTGATGATTATGTGTTGATAAAAGCAGAAGTCATAAAATTTAATGCTCCGGTAATCGATTTAGAACCGTTTTATTTTTACGAATTAACTTTCCCTCCTACGGCAGATACTTTTGCCGTGTATATTGAAGATGAGGCCTTCCCCATTGTACTGGCAAAAATTATCAGGGATTATGATCTCATCAACAAAAATGAACTAAACAGAAAAAATGTAACCCGGTTTATTGCACAATATTACGGGGGGGCCGGCTTTAGCGGCAAAAATAAAATCGGTTGAAGATTATCTTGATTCAACCCGTTATTTTAATGTGCAGGTTGACAGAGACAGAACCAGGCCGGTTAGTATCATCGACAACAATATCATGCAGGATGGACTTATAATTGGGAAACTTTTTTACTCGACAGGTAAGAATATTAGCAATAGTACTAGGGTAAATAATTATCAAGATACTTATAATGACCAGTCTACAACTAGAAGAGATCCAAATAATCCTTTACAGTATTATCCTCAAAAATCAAATTCTAATATCAATTTCAGATCGCCTGTATACCAGGATTTTACTTCTTCCAATTACCAGCGAAATGCTACAAGCGCCCGAAAGTCTATATGTTATGTTAATGGCAGAATCATATTTCCCGATAAAAAATATGACAGCTGGAAAAATCAATATGAAATAAACAGCAATAAAAAACCAAAGCTGAAGTCTGACAGAAATTTATACCAGGTATCAAAAGCGGAAATTAAAAATATCGACACGAATACCGATCAACTGTTATTAAGTATTTGCTCACTAATAGAGGATTACAGACTTTAGGTACGAAAAAAAGGAATTGAAAGAATTCTAATGGCTGGATAACCGCAGGCCAAAAAACAAGCTGGAATTGTTTGAATAATCTATTATTCTTATCTTTTAACAATTTTAACTCTTGATTTATGAAAAAGGTCATTTCTACTTTACTATCAATTTGTGTTACGGCTGTTTTGTTTGCACAGGATGTAAGATTAAATGATACTATCATTTTCATAGGTAACCAACCTGTTGCCCAATATTCAAAAGCACTCTGCAAGTCAACCCCATGCTATAATATGGAGGTTTATAGTTTTGATGATTATGTGTTGATAAAAGCAGAGGTCATAAAATTTAATGCCCCGGTTGCCGAATTAAAGCCGTTTTATTATTATGAATTAACCTTCCCGCCCACAGCCGATACTTTTGCCGTATATATTGAAGATGAGGCCTTCCCCATTGTACTGGCAAAAATTATCAGGGATTATGATCTCATCAACAAAAATGAACTAAACAGGAAAAATGTAGCCCGGTTTATTGCGCAATATTATGGAGGGCCGGCCTTAACTGCAAAAATAAAATCGGTTGAAGATTATCTCAACGACACCCGACATTTTAATGAACAAGTAATACGCGACAGAACCAAACCAGTTAGCATTATCAACGACCGTATTATTATGCAGGATGGCATAAAAATCGGGCTGATTGTTGAGAATAAGAATTATACTGTTACCAACAGACCGGCAGGAATTGCAGTTGACAAATCAAGTAATGGAAAAACAATGACAATGGTTACAGACCAGATCATTAACGCTGCAACTGAAACGCAAATACAAATGTCAAATGAAAGAGTAGTGGATAATAGCAGATATCATTCCAGAGGGTTTAGTACTGAAAAATCAAATGAAAAAAATTTATACCAAGTCTCTAAAGCGGCATTAAAAAAATCAGATAGTTATTCCGATCAGCTCTTAATGTGGGTATGTTTTTTAATTGAAAATTATGAGCTGTAGATTTACAATTTAAATCTTAGTGTCAATAGAAGAACATGTTGTTAAACAAATGGTTATTGTAGTTTAGCAAGCGCCTCTTTAATTTTCGCAAATCCCTTTTCAATATTTTCCATGCTGTTGGCAAAAGAAATACGAATGCAGTCCGGTTCGCCAAATGCCCTGCCGGTAACGGTTGACACATGGGCCTTGTTCAACAAATACATACAAAGGTCATCGGCATTTTCAATTTTATCTTCTCCATCTGCTTTACCAAAAAAATGACTCACAGCCGGAAACACATAAAAAGCACCATCGGGTTCGCTGCAAACAACACCGGGCATGTCGTTTAATAATTCCATTACCCTTTTGCGGCGTTTGGTAAATTCTGCTACCATCAGGGCAGTGGGTTTCATATCGGTAGTTAGGGCGGTGATGGCAGCTCTTTGCGTAACGGCATTAGCACCGCTGGTTATTTGGCCCTGTATTTTTTCGCAGGCTTTTGCAATGGTTGCATGGGCTGCCATATATCCCAGGCGCCAGCCCGTCATGGCATAGCCCTTACTTAAACCATTGATGATAATCACCCGGTCTTTTAAAAAATCAAATTGGGCAATGCTTTCATTGTGTCCTACAAAATTGATGTATTCGTATATCTCATCACTCATGATAAAGACATTGGGATATTTTTTAAATACCTCTGCCAAAGCACTAAACTCTTCTTTTGAATAAACCGCCCCGCTTGGGTTACAGGGTGATGAAAACATAAACAGCTTTGTTTTGTCTGTTATGGCCTCTTCCAGTTCAGCAGGAGTAATTTTATAACCATTTTCAATACTGGTCTTCACAATTTTCACTTCCCCGCCGGTTAGCCGTACAATTTCTGAATAGGTAACCCAGAATGGAGTTGGAATAATTACTTCATCTCCTTTATCAACGATACTCATAACGGTATTAGCAATACTCTGTTTAGCACCGGTACTTACTACAATCTGATCGGGGGTATAATCGAGGTTATTATCTCTTTTTAATTTAAAACAAACGGCTTCTCTCAGATCGAGAAAACCTGCTACCGGTGTATAATGACTGTAATTATCATCAATGGCTTTTTTGGCAGCCATTTTTATATGTTCCGGTGTATCAAAATCGGGTTCGCCTAAACTTAAATCGGTAATATCAAGCCCCTTTGCTTTTAATTCACGGCCAAGTTTGGCCATTTTTAAGGTTTCCGGTTCATTAAAGCGTTCTAATAAAGAAGATAATTGCATGGGTTGGTTTTTGAATGCAGACAAAAATAGTTATTTATCGTACGTAAATAAAATGGATGATAAATTGGGTCTCCGTTTATATGGTCTCTTGAGTTCATCATCATAAATAACCCTGCCCAGATTTTTCAAAAAAGGCAGCCCTATGCTATTATAGTCGTATTTATCATCATTTAAAATACCATCGCTATTGCAATAAATTGCAGCTGATAAAAAAAACTCGATGTTGTTTTTAAAATCAACCACATAGGCCACATCTATCATTTGCCCATAGGCATCGCCCACCTTATTAAAAATGCGTATAGATTCATTGGGTGTCACATTTTCGGCACCATAAAACATAAATTTACAGTATGCCGGCCAATAGTTTACCGTATCGGCAGCATAAGGCGGGTATATACTTTCAGTGGGGTATTGGCTCATGTATTTTAAAACAAAAAGTCTGTCCTCTTCCGAAATATTAAACCGTTTACCTGATTTTACTTTTTCGGGAAAAACCAGGCTGATGAGGATTTGATGCAAATCGTGCAGACTAATTCTGTTCTTTTTTGAAAAATCCATAGGCATCGCAATTAATTGATCTCCCTTATAAAATCCTGTTCCGATACTGTCCTTTCTTTCAGCATATTTTAAATGGCTTTTTTGTTCGGCTTGCGAATAAATTAGCTTACCCGCTCCGTCGTAAAATTTTACAGGATTGGTTTGTCTGTTTTCTTCTTCAGATAAAAAAATATTTAACCTGTGTAAAATCTGTACATCCTCATAACCCTTCTTTTTTAGTTCAGTATTAATATAGGCCTGGCCTAAAAATTCATATAATCTGTTGTAGGCATCATTATCACTGACCATTAGAATTTTTTTTATGTAATGTGCAATTGTTGGCCTTCCATCTGGGGTTGTGGGGTCATTAAAAACAGATGTCTGTCCGCTAAATGCCGTTTCTGTCAGCATCGTTGTATTGCGATCGATCCCTTTATCCTTTAATTCATGAAGCTTTTGTAATGCCAATAGAACAACCGGTAATTTAACAGTAGATGCAGGATAAAAATACTGGTCTGCATTAATATTAAAATAATGATGGGTCAGGTCAGGTATGCCGTTTAATTTTCGGTTAATTTGGGTATACATGATTTGCACATTCCGGTCTTTATAATTGTTCAATATGTTAGAAAAATATGGTGGATATTTTTTCAGTAATGACACCAAAAACGTATCGGTGCTACTATTAGGTTTAAGCTTTGTCTCCATTTGGTCTGTCTTGGCAGCTCCCAAGTTGGGGTGTTTAAGGGTGGTACAGGAAAAGAAAATACCTATTCCGGCCAAGAAAACAAGTAATGCATTATTTTTACACATCATATAAGCTGGTTTATACTGCAAGGTGAATAAAATTCTAAAAAAATCCAGTATAAAAACTAAACAGGTTTTTCCCCTATCTTTGCACACTTCTAAAAATTCAACAAAGAAGCTACTAAAACGACTATTATTATGAAACTAAAAGGTTTAGTTTGGTTTTTTACAATTGCACTTACTGTGATATCTCTTTGGGAATTATCCTATACATGGGTAGTGCGTAATTACGAAAACACCGTTACAGCAAAAGCAACTAAAATTGTAAAAGCTTCAAATCCTGATTTAAAAGGAGATGAAAAAGAAGCTGCTATAGAGTACCGAAAAAGAAGGATTCTCGACAGTACAGCAGATTTAAAGATCTATCCGCTTTTTGGCACAACGTACAAGCAGTGTAAAACCAATGAACTCAATCTTGGTTTGGATCTGCAGGGCGGTATCAGTGTAACGCTTGATGTCAGTCTTTCTGATTTATTAAAGTCGTTAAGTAATAATTCTAAAAATCCGCTTTTGCTGAATGCGATCAGCACAGCCACCATTCAAAAGAACACGAGTGATGCTGATTTTATTACCCTTTTCACCGAATCTTTTATTAAGCAAAATGGTTCAGGAAAATTAGCTTCTGTTTTTGCAGGAGCCGAAAAAGAAGTCAAAATCAATGACAATGATGCAGCTGTTATTTCCAAACTTAAAACAATCGCATCTGGTGCCATTAAAGAAACATATAAAATATTAGTTCGCCGTATAGATAAATTTGGTGTGGCCCAGCCCAATATTAATTTCGACGAAAATAAGGGTATCATCAATGTGGAATTGGCCGGTGTTACAGATATTGAACGTGTACGTAAATTATTACAAGCCTCTGCACACTTGCAGTTTTGGGAGGTTTACCGTATTGATGAACTGGCTGCTTCTTTAAAAATTGCTGATGAAAATCTGCAGAATTACCTAAATGGTGTTAAGGTAGATAGCACAGGTAAAATTGATTCTGCTAAACTACTGGAAAATGTTAATCCTTTCTTCAGGGTTATCAATCCACAAAATCCGCAAACAGATCAAGCTACCGGTAAACAATACTTTTCCTCAAACATAGGCAGTATTGCGTTACAGGATACGGGTGTTTTTAATGAATACATGAATAATGATGTTGTAAAAAATGCCTTACCTGCCGATGCCAAATTTTTATTAGGTATAGAAGAAAAAGCAGCAAAAGGATCTCAACGCTTTTTTCAATTGTATGCTGTTAAAACAATGCCAGGCAGTGATAAAGCACCCCTAGAAGGCGAAGGTGTAAAAGAAGCCAGGCAAGATTTTGATGAAAGAGGAAAAGTAGCGATCAAAATGGAAATGACCAGCACAGGTTCAAAAACATGGGCCAGGCTTACCGCTAAAAATGTGAACCGGCCTATTGCCATCGCTTTGGATGATATAGTTTATTCAGCCCCAAATGTAAATGGACCTATTGAAGGTGGTAGTTCTGAGATTACCGGAAATTATACGGTACAGGAAGCACAGGATTTAGCGAATATTTTAAAGTCGGGTAAACTGGATGCTCCGGCCAAGATCGTAGCCCAACAGGTTGTAGGGCCAACACTTGGTAAAGAGTCTGTTCAGGGTGGTGCCATGTCTTTTGGAATAGCCTTTTTGGTTATATTTATTTTAATGCTGGTGTATTACAACACAGGTGGCTGGGTTGCCAATATTGCTTTAATCTTTAACCTGTTATTCACTATCGGTGTTTTAACCGCCATGGGTTTTACATTAACAGCAGCCGGTATTGCCGGACTGGTACTGACCATTGGTTTAGCGGTTGATACCAACGTAATTATATTTGAACGTATTAAAGAAGAATTAACAAAAGGAAAATCTCACCAGCTTGCTATTAACGACGGTTACAAACGGTCGCTTGCTCCGGTTATTGATGCCCACGTAACGTCTTTACTTACCGCTTTTATTTTGTTTTATTTTGGCTTAGGCCCTGTTCTTGGTTTTGCCACCACACAAATCATAGGTATTTTACTTTCCTTGTTTTGTGGAATTTTGGTATCGCGATTAATTACTGAAATATGGACAAATAAAAACCGCCATTTGAATTATTTTACGGGTATCTCAAAAAGGATTTTTAAACATGCCAGTTATAAATTTATTGAGTTAAGGAAATATGCTTACGTTATTTCTGCAGTTGTATTGTTATTGGGAGTGGCTTCTTTCTTTAATGGCTTCCATTTAGGTGTGGAGTTTAAAGGCGGCCGTAGTTATACTGTTCAGTTTGATAAAGCAGTTAAAAATGATGAGATACGTGACGACCTGAAAGTGGCACTGGAAGGCGATAATGTTACTATTAAAACAGTTGGTGACAGCCGGCATTTAAATATTACCACTGCTTATTTAAAAAGTGTTGATAATGCGGATAGTGCTGTAAAAACGAGGTTGTTCCTGGGACTTAAAAAAGTACTGCCTGCAGATATTACTTACGCACAGTTTATCAAAAATAATATACAGGCCTATTCAACTGTTCAACCAAGCATATCGGATGATTTGAAACGTGGCGCTGTTAAAGCAACCATTTTTGCCATGTTGGCCATCTTCCTGTACATCTTCATGCGATTCCGCGACTGGAGATATTCAGTGGGTACCATTGTTACGCTGTTACATGATGTGTTTGTAACACTGGCCGTTTTTTCTTTCTTTAAAAATATAGTACCATTCCCACTCGAGATTGATCAGCACTTTATTGCTGCGATACTAACGGTTATCGGTTTCTCCATGAACGATACTGTTATTGTATTTGACCGTATTCGGGAGTACAGCCGAGATATGAAAGGGGCAACCAAAACGCATATTATTAACCGCGCTGTAAACGATACCTTAAGCCGTACCATTATGACCTCGCTTACGGTTTTCCTTACGTTGTTGATCCTATTCGTTTTTGGTGGCGAGGTAACACGTGGTTTTGCATTTGCCATGTTGATTGGTGTAATCACCGGTACCTACTCTTCAATCTTTGTAGGTGCCCCCATATTGGTGGACTTTGCAAAAGACAAACCCTTAGGTGCAGCCGACGATGTTGTTGTAAAAAAGAAATAAATTAAACAATCATTTTATAAATAAAGCGCCCCGTTTTTAA
>CANKNL010000114.1 GCA_947483345.1 Chitinophagaceae bacterium
AATGGAGAAAATTATTATCCTAAACTGGAATTAGTAAGATTTACGATTCCCCGCCGGGTTTACACACAGGCTCATATGGATGTGATTGCAGAATCTGTAGCGCGAGTGTATGAACGCCGGAATAAAATTAAAGGTATGAAGATGGTTTATGAGCCCAGGTATTTACGCTTTTTTCAAGCTCGTTTTGAGAAGTTGTAGATAAAATCAGTTACCGAAAAAAGAGGCTTTTACTAAGACTGCAAGACTAATGAAAACCTGTTATTTATACAGCAGCTAGTGGTTATTAGAACAGGTTCATTTTACAGATTATGAGGAACGCATTTCCCTATTTACGGTTAACTAATGTTGGCATTTAAAACTATACTATTTTATAGATTAAATGAGAAAAGGGAGTTTTAATAAATTATGGAGAAGCCATTGTAACAGCATCAATTGCCTGTATGGTATAACTAAACTTCAAATCATCTGACTGAACTAAAAAGCCGACTCCCCTTACGGAGAGTCAGCTTTCATTATTTGTTTACTCAGTTATAAATGGATATTGAAAATTCAGTAATTGCAATTCAAATGTGGCATTATTCAATTGGCTTATAAAAAGTTTTCTAAAAGTTTGAGCAATACCGGGCAACTGGTGATAATAAGCAATACCGGCTTTAATATTTTTGAAAAACGAATCATAATATTTTTTCCTTTCAGTAAGTCCATTCGTCTTAAAATCGCTTTCAAGCTGTTCTTTCAGGTAATTAATATATAAATTCAATTCGGTAATAAACATATGAGGCCTGTAGGTATTGGCGAGAATATTTTTTCTGCCGTATATATGATCGGTCATTGTTTGCAAAGAAACCACTTCCGAAAAATTTACAATATTGGGGCCTGGACAAACATTTACGGCATTTAAATTCTTACTTAAAGTTTCGGAATATTTAATGGCGGCCGCATTACTTAATCCAATACATAAACATTCCTTATCCAACACTTCAGTCAATTGCCTGTTATATTCAGCTTCAGACAGATCAAGCGTTAGCAATTGGGCCATTTTTAATTTCTGATACTTGCGTGATGCGGTACAAATAGGTTCTTTGGTAAATTCGGTATTAAAGGCCAAATGCTTTTCGGTACATGGACTTCCGGGCTTACCCGCATCGATACGGGCTTGTTTTTCTTTATCAGCACTGGTTCCCTTAAGATAATGAAACCGCACGCCGAAGGGAGAATTGTGACTCAAAATCACATCTTTTTCTTTGGCATCACATAAAAGTTTCAATGTATCATCATCAACCGTGGTTGCTTCGGGCACTAATAAAAAAGGAGTCCCCCATCCCGTACTCTCTACCTGATAATGGCGATGCAAAAAATCATCTTCCTGGTGTGTACCAATGCCACCTTGAACGGTGATTTTCAATTCGGGAGGGTTACAGATTTCCAGTTCTGTTTTTTGCTGTATGGCATTTTTGTAAAGGCCAAAAAGAGAATTAATCAGTTCCTGCTTTTTACTTTTAAACTCCTCCAATATCGGTCCCAACAAATAGCCTTCTGTTGCAAAAGCATGCCCTCCGCAATTTAAACCCGATTCAATTCTAAACTCACTAACCCAAATCCCTTTTTTGGCCAGGTATTTTCCCTGGATTAAGGCCGACCGGAAATCACTTACCTTAATCACCACTTTTTTTGTAAAACCGCCATCATCATTCATGTCAAATCCCTCACATCGCTCCAGATAATTGTATAACCGCAGGTTTGTACCTGCCGAAAAAATGACAGAAGAATTTTGTAATTTACTTTGTGAATAACCTCTTAAGGCCGCTACAGCATCAGATCCGTCTTCAATTAATTCACCAGACTGATCAAAATTATTGCGGTCTGTTTTGGTCATAATATTAACATCAATGCTGCCCGGTTGAATCTGGGTTCGTAAATATTCTTCCAGTTGATTTTTCTCTTTAACATCAGCCGTTTTCATCATCTGATTATAGAGATGTTTTATTTTACTATCCTCAGGCAACATGTCGAAATACTTTACAATTTCAGACCCCTTTTCAAATGCGGCTATTTTTATTTTTTCAATCTGGGCATGAACAATGGTATTTACCAGATTCAGGTAATCGGTAATTCGCTTGGCCCTAAAATCTTCTTCGTGCACTGTAATAGGCTGATAAGGCAGGCCGATGGTTGGATAATAATGCTTCCGCATCATTTCTATCAATCGGTTTTCAACTACAGAAATAACAGACGAAATACCAAATTGGGCTACTTTAACAGGACTGTCGATCGTATACGCTAATCCCATTACAGGAATATGAAATTTATGATGTGGATTATTATACATATTATTTATAACTACAAATTAATTCGCCGCTATGATTTAAAATTCAAAAAAAATGGGTTACAGACAGTTCCTACTTTCCTTATTAATAAAAGTATGCTAAACCATCTGACTAATAGAACACCGATGATGAGCAGGAATAGTTATTTCCGGCACTTTTCCTTTATCTCATGAAAAATATCATGTGCCTTTGTCAGCATCACTTTTAACTCGGCATCTGTTTTATTGCCTATTTCAGCATTAACAAGCCTGCATTGTTTAACAAGTCGCTTTAAAATTGGTTTAGTTACCTCTCCATTGAAACCTTCTGGTGCAACAGATTTCTGCCAAGCTATCGCCTTACTGAGTAACTCTGCTGATTTTTCCTTTATTGGTTGAAGATTATTTTCTTCAGCTGGATGAAAAGACAGGCTCATAACGGTATGGAAATTTTCCATTTCCAACCATTTGGGCTCTTGAGAAAAACCAGTCAATGCAGCTAATGACAAGGCCAGCATAATACATAAAACTTTAACTTTTAACATATACTCAAATTTTAGTTTAAACTTAAATTATTTACGATTTCCCTTTCTTTTACAAGCTCTTCTTGTACCCTTTCCCAGACAATTTTTTTTCCGAATCCCAATGTACTGTCGGTCATTTTTATATTGTTAATTTTTATCGTCCATACGTTACCGTTTACTGCCAGTGCCATGGGATGTTTTTTATGATAAAAAACGGAAGCCTTATGTGCCATAGGATGATCGTCGGCTAATAAGTCGCCATCAAGCTGCAATCCTTTTACAATAAATGTGCTTAGTTTGTCTGGTAAAATAGTGCCCGCTATTTGTGGGTTCTTTTTTAATAGCTTAGAATGATGAGTTTCGCCGGAAGATTTAAAATACAACAAAGCGGCTTCAACATCAATCGCATAATAGCAACTAAAACAATAGGGTTTCCCTGCTTCATCAACACAGCATAAACTGGCACAGGTTTGTTCACTTATAAATTCAATAATTGTCTTGTTCATCATTTTTGTAAATCTGCGCCGGTTATAAATAACGGCTTTTAAGAAACCAGATCCAGGGCAAGTACTTTTTTCTCAATTTTAGTCAGCAGGGCATTGGCCTGGCTGATCTCAAAGTCTTCGTGATCTCTTTTTTTAACTCCCATGGCTGTTAATTCAAAATGCCCGTCGGCGTTAATTGAATGATTGCCCAGGCATGCTTTTGAACATGCCAGTGGGCAACCATCAATAGTAATGATTTTCCTACCGGAAAAGGCAGTATGAAGCAATTTTTTAACATTGCCACCTACCCCAACGATACAGGACATTTCAGCAATTCCTTTACGGTCAAGTTGCACGGCAATATAGTTGGCCATTTGTGCAGCACTTGAACAACCCGAACAGGAATACACCAGCGGTTTTTCATTATATAATTGGTTTTCATTGGAAATATTTTTCTTAGCCCTTTTTTTCCAGATCACCAGTAGTAAATACTGTAATTTCCAAAAGGTTTTTATTTTAAATTCAAGCACCTGGCTTTGTACCCTATTAAAGATTAAATAATTACCGGTCATTTTTAAAATACTTGATTACACATTAAATATAATTAGGCAAATATAGTTAATAAAGATAACTTTGTCTTTAATTATTTTTATGACTTCAGACAGGCCAAAATTTTTTGTGATCAGTGTATTATTGACTGCCTTTTTAGGGTATTCCATTTTTCTGTATTCCGCCCTGCCCATAAAGCAAACACCGTTAAATAAAGAAGCTGACGCTGGCAAGTTTATCTGGCAAAAATATAACTGTAACGCCTGTCACCAGGTTTATGGCCTGGGCGGCTACCTGGGTCCCGATCTTACCAATGCCTATTCATTCAGGGGGAAGGCGTATATAAAAGCATTTCTTAATGCCGGCGTGTCTGCCATGCCCAATTTTCATTTAACAGATTCTGAAATAAATGACTTGTTGGCCTATCTAAAAGATATGGATACATCCGGCCAATCAGATCCCAGAAGTTTTACAATTAACTATGACGGAACCATTCAACAATAAACAACAATTAAATACCTCAAAAGTATTTATTCTGGCCGGACTACTCCTTCTGTCAGCAGGTATGCTATTTGGCTTAGCAGGGGCTTTACAATATTTGTTCCCCGATTTTTTAAAACAAAAATTATCCTTCGAAAAGATACGCCCCATGCATGTTACTACCGTTGTTTTCTGGATCATTTTTGGAGCTACAGGTGGGGCACTCACTTACCTGCAACAACATACAGGAAAAAAAATCTATTCCAAGTTACTTGCACAACTGCAATTACTCGTTTTTACATTAACCGTAGTTGCCATTTTAATTTTCTACTTTTTGGGTATTTTTGGCGGAAGAGAATATTGGGAATTTCCCCCTGTACTTGCACTACCCATTGTATTTGGCTGGCTATTGTTTTTGATTAATTTTATTAAATCTACAGGTTCACTTAAAAACCAGCCTGTTTATGTATGGATGTGGCTTACAGGTATTGTGTTTTTCTTATTCACCTTCCTGGAATCGTATTTATGGATTTTTCCTTATTTCAGATCCAATATCATCAATGACATGACCGTGCAGTGGAAATCCTATGGCTCCATGGTTGGCTCCTGGAATATGCTCATTTACGGCAGCAGTATATTCCTGATGGAAAAAATAAGTGGCAATAAAAACTATAGCCATTCGCCTATTGCCTTCGC
Source organism: Chitinophagaceae bacterium (assembly GCA_947483345.1). Lineage (GTDB taxonomy): Bacteria > Bacteroidota > Bacteroidia > Chitinophagales > Chitinophagaceae > Ferruginibacter. The sequence goes on from CANKNL010000114.1 coordinate 5,040, forward strand.
TTTATATTTTACAGGTTTATTTAATCTGATGTTTAACTGGGGACACCATATTTATACCTTGCCCACATACCATTTTATTCAGTATATCAGTTATGCGGTAAGCATGACCGAACTCTTTATTTTCGGCCGAATCATATTATTATGGAAGTCATCATTAAGTGCCGCCCTTAAACTGGCACACCATATAGCCTATCGCTTTCTAATAGCCGCAGATGTCTGGATCTTTTTAACCTTATTCCTGGCCATCATCATGTCGGTACCCGCCATAAATCTTTATACGCATGGCACACATATTACCGTAGCACATACCATGGGTGCTACGATTGGTATTAACAGTTTCTTAATGCTGGCCATTGCATTTGATATTCTGCATGACACCTGCATACCGTTTGCACGTTATGAAAAATGGTTGCGGCGTGGAAATTGGATTGCCAATATATCTTTGTTTATTTTTTGGAGTAGCCTGATTATAGCAGGCATACTAAAAGCCAAATGGCAAATGCGTATTGTTAAAATACCATTCGCCGACATGATGTTACAACTGAGGCCATTATTTATTATTCTTTTCATTTCAGGCATCACGATGACCATTGGATTTCTGTATATCCTTTTTCCACTTGTAAAAAACCAGTTGATCTGCCAATTGAAGAAACTGACACATAAGGATAACCTAAAAGAGAACCGGCCATCAGAATTTATAACAGGTAATTAAACTTAAAAAATACAACTTATACCGATCATGCTGCGAATTACAAAAGTTTTTCATTTCGAAATGGCACATGCGATCCATGGATATACCGGTGCCTGCAAAAATATACATGGCCATTCCTACGAATTACATGTAAGCGTTTCTTCAGATTTTACAGAAACATCCTATATCCCGTCCATCGGATTTGTGATCGATTTCAAAGACATTAAAAAGCTGGTTCTGGATTCAGTAATAGAAAAATTTGATCACAGCCTTCTGCTGTCACCAGATTTTTTAAAAGCGCACCCGCAATTTTCTTCATCCCCAAATCTGGTTATATTTGAAGCAGAACCAACAGCCGAAAATTTACTGTTGTATATTAAAAACATGTTACACAAATCTTTACCAGACCCTATCAAACTGGCCAGGTTAAAATTATTTGAAACTAAGGATTCATATGCAGAATGGACAGCACACTAAATTTTACCAGCAATTGTACAACCTGTTCTATTAGTCAGCTTCACAATTATCACAACTATGTTTTCAAAAGCAACAGAATACGCACTCCGGGCAACCATTTTTTTAGCACAACAAAGTTCAGAAGACCATAAGATAGGTATTGACGATATATCAAAGGCCATTGGTTCTCCCAAACCATTTACTGCAAAAATTTTACAGCTCCTTACAAAGCACAATCAGGTGGTTAGTTCTGTACGTGGCCCGCATGGTGGTTTTTACCTGTCGCCCAAAGCAAAAAAATTACCCGTTCGTGCTATACTTCAGGCCATGGGTGAGGATGAAATACTTGAAAAATGTGTCATGGGTTTAAAAATGTGTTCCGAAATTGAACCCTGCCCGATGCATGCACAATATAAAATTATTAAAAACCAACTGATCAGTTTATTTACACAAAAAACCATTCAGCAACTGGCTGAAGAAATAAAAGAGGGTATCACTTTTTTTAAAAATAAATAAAATTGATCGCGTATTACAACACCTGATTTTTTTCAGGTACCCGCTTTAAAATTTCCAATAAGAAAGGCCAATATTTTTGTACCGAACTGATCTGTACTTTTTCATCAGGAGAATGGGCCCCTTTTATATTGGGGCCGAAAGAAATCATCTGCATATCAGGATAATTGGTTCCAAGGATACCGCACTCCAGTCCGGCATGCACAGCATTCACATGTGCATCTGCGGTAAACAATTCCTTATATAGATCACTCATCAGTTTTACTATGGGGGCCTCCGGTTTGGGTACCCAGCCCGGGTATGAACCTCCAAAAGAAGCCGTGGCTCCTGCCAGTTCAAAATTATAACAGATGGTTTTAGCCAGGTCCATTTTCTCACTGTTCACCGAACTGCGGGTTAAACAAAGAATCGTAAACGCCCCATCTTTTACCAGCACCCTGGCCAGGTTATTAGATGTTTGCACCAAACCGGTTATGGCAGGACTCATTCGGTAAATACCATTGGGGCAAGCCGCAATGGTTCTTAATAAATTAAACTGAAAAGCGGGATCTAAAACAGGTTGTGGAGATTCCATTTTTTCAACCCCCATATTTAAATGGGGATCCGTATATTGATATTCATTCTTTAATATCTGCTCCTCTTCTTTTAATGAGGTAACGAAAGCAGTTGCCTGTTCTGCCGCAACTGATACCACTGCAAATGATTCTCTGGGAATCGCATTACGTAACCCGCCGCCATCAATCACAGATATCTGTATATTAAATGTATCAGCAGCATTCAATAAAACACGGTTTACCAATTTATTGGCATTGGCCCTGCCTTTATAAATATCCATACCGGAATGTCCGCCGGTTAATCCTTTTATGGTTAGTTTAAAACACGTAAAGCCTAATGATACATTTTCTGTTTTATATTTTCCGTTGGCACTTACATCAATCCCCCCGGCACAGCCAATGGTTAATTCATCATCATCCTCCGTATCTAAGTTCAATAAAATTGCAGCATCCAGTAATCCGCCTTTTAAACCAAGCGCGCCGGTCATGCCGGTTTCTTCATCAATGGTAAAAAGGGCTTCTATGGCGGGGTGGGCAATACTTTCGGATGCAAGAATGGTCATGATAGAAGCCACGCCAATTCCATTATCGGCACCCAATGTGGTGCCCTTTGCCTTCACCCAATCCTCTTCAATAAACATGTTGATTCCCTGGGTTACAAAATCAAAATCAGTATCGGCATTTTTTTGATGTACCATATCCAGGTGGCCCTGCAAACAAACGGTTTGCCTATTTTCCATACCGGCTGTTGCTGGTTTTTTGATGATTACATTACCTATGTCATCAGTCATTGTATGCAGGTTCAGTTTGTTCCCAAACTGCAGCATAAACTGAATAACGGCTTCTTCTTTTTTTGAAGCCCGGGGAATGGCATTGAGTGCGGCAAAATTTTGCCACAATTCACTTGGAGATAAATCAGTTACGGTCATTTTTTTTGTTTTAACATTACAGTGTAAATTATTAAAAAAACAGCATGTTTGTTTTAAAACTTATTTATGCACTCTTTTACAAATCAGCAAAAGAGATTTAATATAAATAATTTAGTAACCATAGAATTACTTTTTTATGAATTCTATCAGTAAAGCTTATTCAATATCAGTATCAATGTCAAAATCAGATACCCCTATCTAAGTAATTCATGTATCTGTTTTTTAATAATTAAAAACCTTTCGTATAAATTTTATACCAATATATTTGTTAGGAGGTATATAGGCCGAAAAAAGGTCTTTTGTTTGCTTCGATTGAAATTTAGCCCCGAATTCTTTCCAAAATGTATCCCAGTTTATATCCCGGTTTTTAACCATATCTGTATTGATATGCTCCAGCAAGGGATCGTTGATCAGTTTTGAACCAACACTACGGGTTGCAATAATATTCACATCCGGATTTAATTCAAATATTTTAAGTGGCATCAACTTTAGTTCATAAAAAAATCCTCTCCGCTTTACGCGGAGAGGATTTGTATAACTGATTAGTTATCGTTTATTGTATCACTACTCTGCACATGGTGATTCGGTTACCATTAAGGTCACCAATTTCAACCCAGTACAATCCTTTACCATAAGCTCTCATATCAACATCCATTCTGTCGTAAGGCCTTCCAATAGTGTAATACTGTGTAAACACCCTGTCACCTTTTGCATCAAACACTGTTAATGTTCTTGGCAAAATGTTATTGGCTACACTGTAATA
>CANKNL010000115.1 GCA_947483345.1 Chitinophagaceae bacterium
GTAAGGATTATAAGTACACGGTAGGCGAAAGTATAAAGAAAGAAACCATTGAATTGCTTACGCTTATTTCACTCTTTCGGTTCAATACCGCTACTGCAAAGGGTTTTAGCAGAAAAAAAGAAAGGTAACCTCGTTGGAGATTACCTTAACTCTAGTCTTGTGCCCACGAAAGGAATCGAACCTTCACACCCTTGCGAATGGCAGATTTTGAGTCTGCTGCGTCTACCAATTCCGCCACATGGGCCTTACATCGTTAATCCGTTAATTCGTTTAAACGTTAATCCGTTGGGTTCGTTTAAACGCAGGACTGTTAAAAACTTGAGCTCCTTTACGGATTAACCAATTAACTATTTAACGGATTAACCCCTAAGGGCTGCAATATTACATCATCCCTCCAATCTGTCCAAAATACGTTGCAGGTATTTTTCTTTGTAGTAATATTCTTTTAGTTTTAAAAGATCGGCTGTAGTGGCCGATGAATCATTATAGTTGTCAATTAGGGGCTGTACCTGGCTGTAGAGTTCGCTTGTAAGGGCATTGATCCGGCCTGCCGCATCATCTGGCAGGTCTTCATTTAGTGCCATCATCTCCATTAAAAAGTTTTGGGGCAACTGGTATTTCTCATCTTCTGGTAATAAGCCCTTTAAAGCTAATACGTATTTAATGGTCTCGGATTTGTTCTTAAATATTTTTAAGGCACTGTTTAATTGGGTCGTCATTTCAAGCGCGTCTTCCTGCTCCTGTTCGGTACCCCGGATAAAAAAATCGGGATGGTATTTTTTCTGCAGTTCAAAATACTTTTGTGCCAGTTTGCCCATGTCGATGTTAAAACTAACCGGCCAATCAAATAATTCAAAATAATTCATGTTGCAAATGTAGAACCTTGTATATAAAATCAAAAATGTAAATTGTGACTGAAAAATAACGATTGATGCTAAAGATTGGATTAATAAGGGAAGGTAAAATACCCCAGGATAACCGCGTAGCACTTACCCCGGCTCAATGCAAATGGCTACACCTAAATTTTAAAGACGTACAGGTAGTGGCTCAACATGCCGAAAACAGATGCTATGCCGATACCGAATATGAAAGGGCTGGGGTAGAAGTTAAAGAAGATATGAGTGCCTGTAATTTATTGCTCGGTATAAAAGAAGTGCCTGTTGATATGCTGCTTGCAGAAAAAACGTACATGTTCTTTTCGCATACCAAAAAAATGCAACCCGCCAATCAAAAATTATTTAAAGCCATCCTGGATAAAAAAATTACACTTATTGATTACGAATGCCTGGAACATGAAGATGGTACCCGCATTATAGGTTTTGGATTTTTTGCCGGTATCGTTGGTGCCCATAATGCCATGATGGCTTATGGTAACCGAACAGGGGCCTTTAAACTGGCCAGGGTTGGCTCTGTTAACAGTTTTCAAAAACTGATACACACCTATTTTGGATTAAAACTGCCCATTATTAAAATTGCAGTCACCGGATCGGGGCGTGTGGCTCATGGCATTATCGATATAATGAATCTGTTGGGCATACATGAAGTGGAACCGGATGAATATGTACAAAAAGAATTCAGTTACCCCGTATATGTTCAATTAAAAGGTGCCGATTTATACAAACACCGGGAAACCGGTAAATATAACCGGGATGATTTTCATGCTAACCCGCAAAATTATACATGCCTTTTTACTAACTATATCGCCTATACGGATATGCTGATCAATGGTATTTACTGGGAAAAAAATTGCCCGCGCCTGTTCGACATGGAGGCTATTTCAAAATCAAATTTCAAAATCAGGACCATCGCAGATATCACAGATGACCGCAATGGCTCAGTGCCCTGTAACCTGGGCGACAGTCATATTACCGACCCCATTTATGGCGTTGACAAAAACAGTTTTGAAAAAACAGCTCCTTATTTACCAAACTCGGTTGATATCATGGCCGTAGGTAACCTGCCCAATGAATTACCCAGAGATGCCAGTCGTTATTTTGGAGAACAACTGATTAAATTTGTATTGGATGATATCCGGCTTGGTGGCAGTAAACTGATACATAATGCCACCATGGTAAAAGACGGTAAATTAAATGAGCCCTATCTGTATCTGAAAGATTATGCTGCCCTGTAATTATAAAAAGAGATAATAATCTTTTAAGGCTTCGGTAAATGCCATTGTATATTGCCCTTCATCATCTTTAATGATCAGCTCTGTATTTTTTGAAATGGCCTCCACTCTGCTGAAAAATAAAATACCCCTGAAATAGGGATGATTACCGGTTTGCTTTACCCGTATTTGCCGGTTTGGATATAACCCCAGTTTGGAAGCCTCTTCTATAAACCCGTTAACCTGCCTGTGAGCTAATAAAACAGCCAATGTACCCCGGGCCGATAAAAAATTTTCGGCTTTTAATAAAACCTGTTTTAATGATAAGGAGGTATCATGTTTTGCTTTGTTTTTAACCTTATCCGGCGACTTTAAATCGGCTTCAAAAAAGGGCGGGTTAGTGAGGATATAATCATAGGTCTTATCCGGTAAAAATTCTAAAATATCGACATTGTAAATATGCAGCCTGTTAAACCAGGGTGAGGAGGATATATTTTCTGTTGCCTGTTTGGCAGCATCAGCATCTATTTCAACCAAATCAATTTGTGCTTGTGGATTTTTTTGTGCCAGCATGAGTGCAAGTACACCGGTACCCGTTCCTATATCCAGGCAGTGCACAGCATCCTGTACATGAACTTTCTGCGACAAACGGTTAGCAACCAACGCACCAAAAAGGCAGGCATCGGTACATACTTTCATGGCACAGTGATCCTGCTGAATAGTGAATTGTTTAAATTTAAAATAGTGATTGCCCATGTCATCTGCAAGATACATGCTTAAGCTAAAAGAGGCTGGCTTTAGAAATGCAAAATCTAAAGAAGATTTGTGGGGTTACGATTTTTGGCATCAACTCACCACTCCGCTCTTGCCGATGGACTGATATCGAGTGCTGTAAAATCTTTTTCCAGGTATTTATAATAACCGGTGATGGCAATCATGGCGGCATTATCAGTACAATATTCAATGGCAGGCATGTAAGTGTTCCAGTTCTCTTTTTCTCCCATTAGGGTAAAAGCCTTACGCAGTCCGCTGTTGGCACTTACACCACCGGCCAGGCAAATCTCTTTAATGCGGGTTTCTGTTGCTGCTTTTTTAAGTTTGTTTAATAAGATGCTCACAATCCTGCCTTGCACAGAGGCACAGATATCATCCAGGTTGTCTTTAATAAATGTTAAGCGGGTTGGCTCATCGGCAGTGAATTGTTCTTTAAATAAATTACTGCTACCCGCATTTTTTAAAAAATAAAGGATGGCTGTCTTTAATCCCGAAAAACTAAAATCTAATCCCGGTATCTGCGGCTCCGGAAATTTAAAACGTTGTGCATTACCGTTAGCGGCATGTTTATCAATTAAGGGGCCTCCCGGGTATGGTAGTCCCAGCATTTTTGCTGTTTTATCAAATGCTTCTCCCGCCGCATCATCAATGGTTTCGCCAATCACTTTTAATTGGGTTGCCGAATCGCATTGCACAATTTGAGTGTGACCGCCGCTGACTGTTAAGCATAAAAACGGGAACGCTGGTTTAATATCGGGAATCAAATTGGCGAGTACATGTGCCTGCATATGGTGTACAGCAATCAAAGGCTTATCTAAAGCCAGTGCCAGTGATTTTGCAAACTGGCTCCCAACCAGCAAGGATCCTATTAATCCGGGTGCCTGTGTAAATGCAATGGCGTCTATCATCGAAAGCTGGCAACCCGCAGGATGTTGCGCATTGGCAGTTTTAAGGGCGGCATCCACCACCGGTACAATATTTTGCATATGCGCCCGGCTGGCCAGTTCGGGCACTACGCCGCCAAACTGTTCGTGTATGGATTGATTGGCTATGCAGTTAGATAGAATTTTGCCATCAATACAAACAGCAGCCGACGTATCATCACAACTGGATTCAATGGCTAAAATGGTTGGCAAAATGGTTTGGTTTTATGGTTGTGGGATGCAAATTTAAGCAACTTATTTTTTGGGAAAATCAATAAAACTATTTACTTCTGATAGCCACCACCGGATCCATCTTGGCTGCCTGCGAGGCCGGAATAATACCAGCCAGTATGCCTACTGTTATACAAATGATTATTGTTGTAATCAGCATGGGCATAGAAATGTATACAGGAAAATGCAATGGCCCCGATAATATGAGGGTGAGAATGTAAACAAAGAACAGCCCAATAGCACCACCAAGTATACAAAGTACCGCGGCTTCCAGTAAAAATTCGAAAAGGATACTGCTCTTCTTGGCACCAATGGCTTTTTTTAGGCCTATCATACTGGTTCTTTCCCTTACCGTAACAAACATGATATTGGCAATGCCAAACATACCCACGATTAAACTGATACCGCCAATGATAGAGCCCACTACATTGATCATAACAAATGATTCGGAGATGGCTTTACTGAATGCTTCTACACTGTTTAACGAAAAATTGTCTTCCTGTGTAGGGCTTAATCTTCTTATCTGGCGCATGATACCTTTTAGTTCATCCTGTAAGGCAGCAGCCGTAACACCTTCTTTTCCTTTAGCAATTAAAATGGGATTGGTAAATTGTTCATCAAAAAGTTGTTTGCAAAATTTATAGGTAAGCATGATGCAATTATCATAATTCCAACCTATAAAATTGGTTCCTTCTTTTTTGATCACGCCAACGATCGTTGCCTTTTTACCTTTAATATCAATTTGTTTACCCAAAGCCCTTTCTGTACTGCCAAATAAAGTTTCGGCATTGGTAAAACCAATTAAACAAACATGACTGCCGGCATTAAATTCACTGGAAGAAAAAAAACGGCCACGGTCAAAATTTAGTGGCTGAATGGTCATTTGTGATTCGATGATACCATACACACTCGAATTTTGCAATATGTCGTCTTTATGCGAAATGCTGCTACCGGTTTGCATTAAAAAAGAAATATCATCAAGTAATACAGCCCGGCTCTTGATCATGTCCACTTCTTCATATTTTGGTGTAGGCCTGGCCCTGAATTTCCAGATGGGCTGATCGGGGCCTCCGCTATAATCCCATTTATCAATATAAATGGTATTGGTACCCAAACTTTTTACTTCGTTTTGAATATTGCGTTCCAGGCTATTCACTGTTGCTAACACACCGATGATACAAAAAATACCAAAGGCTACTCCCGTAAGACTTAGTGCTGTACGCAGTTTATTAACCCTCAGTTCCTGAAAAGTTAATTTTAAAGAATTGCGAATGATATTAAGCGATTTACGCATGAACCAAAATTACGGTTTGCGAACCGATTAATAAAAGGAAATGTATGAATGGCAGATTAACGGGGCTATGTTATTGACAGGACCAGCTATAGGCTAAATCGAAAAATATTTTTAGGGGTTTTTCAGCCTTATTTTAAATATAAATCGCTTCACTTTTTAACAGGCAATGCCGGAGCAGCTTTATACCGCCATTCTCAATGACTGTTTATAACCATAAACAGACCTGTCTGCCAACAGGTATTTTGTTTTTCAAACCTTACCTTTGCGCCTCTTAAGCATGAATACGCTGTAATTAGTGTGTTGTGTAAGCAGAATAATAAGTGCACATGAAGTATATCAACGAAATAAATAGGCGCAAAACCTTTGCCATCATCTCTCACCCGGATGCCGGTAAAACAACCTTGACAGAAAAATTTCTATTATTTGGCGGCGCCATACAAACCGCAGGCGCCGTAAAAAGTAATAAGATTAAAAAGCATGCCACCAGCGATTTTATGGAAATTGAGCGGCAGCGTGGTATTAGTGTGGCCACCAGTGTTATGACTTTTGAATATGACGGGCACCTCATCAACTTACTGGATACACCGGGTCATAAAGATTTTGCAGAAGATACTTACCGTACACTAACCGCAGTTGATAGTGTGGTTCTGGTTATCGACAGCGTAAATGGCGTAGAGGCACAAACACGTCGCCTGATGGAAGTTATTGCCATGCGTAAAACACCTGTTATTGTGTTCATCAATAAAATGGACAGGGATGGTAAAAACCGGTTCGACCTGTTGGAAGAGATTGAAAATGAATTAAAGATTCAGCTGCATCCCATGACCATGCCCATCAACAGTGGCAAGGATTTTAAAGGGGTGTACGATATGCATAAAAAAAGTCTGGTACTTTTTACAGCAGGTACCAAGGCCAATGATGAAGATGTGCTGGAGATAACCGATTTAAATGATGGTATTCTCAATAAAAAAATAGGAGAGAAAGACGCCAATATCTTAAGGGAAGATGTAGAATTGATTGAAGGCGTTTATGGCGAATTGCATGAAGCCGATTATCTGAGCGGTAAAACAGCGCCTGTATTTTTTGGCAGCGCCGTCAATAATTTTGGCGTAAAGGAAATGCTGGATACTTTTATCCGCATTGCACCTACGCCCAGGCCAAGGCATACTACAACGCGTGATATAGAACCTGAAGAGGATAAATTCAGTGGGTTTATTTTTAAGATACATGCCAACCTGGATCCCAAGCACCGCGACCGGATCGCTTTTTTACGGGTATGCAGTGGCCGTTTTGAGCGCAATGCCTATTACCATCATGTGCGTATGAATAAGGATCTAAGATTCAATAATCCATACAGTTTTTTGGCCCGCCAAAAAGAAGTAATTGAAGATGCTTACCCCGGCGATGTGGTAGGCTTATTTGATACCGGAAACTTTAAAATTGGGGATACCATGACGGAGGGTGAAGATTTTTATTTCACCGGTATACCGAGTTTTTCACCTGAAATATTTAAAGAGGTAATTAATAAAGATCCTATGAAAACCAAGCAGTTGGAAAAAGGATTGAGTCAGCTTACTGATGAAGGTGTGGCCCAATTATTTACCCAATTTGGCGGCAATAAAAAAATAATAGGTTGCGTAGGCGAACTGCAGTTTGAAGTGATACAATATCGGTTGTTACAGGAGTATGGGGCATCGGTACAAATGAATAATCTGCCGTTTTTTAAAGCCTGCTGGCTAACCGGCAAAGACCCTAAAAAATTAGAAGATTTCATTAAATATAAACAAGCCAATATTGCGTTGGATAAAGATGAGCATCTGGTTTACCTGGCCAACAGCGAATGGTTCTTAAATACCGAGATACAGAACAACCCCGATATAGAATTTCATTTTACGAGTGAGATACATAAGTAAGTAAAAAATCAAAAGTAAAAAAGTAGTAAATTACGGTATGTACAAGTTAGACAAAACCGTTTTTAGGGTACAAACATTTGCGGAAGCCGAAAGGCGTCATGTTTTTGAAGAAACTGTTCCGCTGTCTGAAAGACTAAATCAAGGTTGGTACCTTTCTGCAATGGTTCACAGGGTAGATCCTTCTAACCCAATAAAAATGGAAAAGCGCTTAGTTAGCATAAGAAAACACACCAAATAATGTCTAACATTTTCAATGAAGATTTCAGAGATTTTATTGATGCCCTAAATAAGCAACAGGTTGAATATTTGCTTGTTGGTGGCTATGCTGTTATTTTACATGGTTACAGAAGATCAACCGGCGACATGGATGTTTGGGTAAATGTAACAGCCGATAATCATAAAAAACTTATTAAAGCTTATCTGGCTTTTGGTTTGCCAACTTCTGATATAACTGAAGAGAATTTTTTACGAAATGAGGAGATGGATGTATTCAGTTATGGTATACCGCCTGTATGTATCGAAATTTTAAAAAAAGTAAAAGGATGCGATTTTGATGAAGCTTATAAAATCAGTAAACTTTATGATGAAAACGGGTTGCAAATTAGGTTCATACATATCAACACATTAATAGAAGCAAAAACCGCTTCTGGCCGCTACAAAGATTTAGATGATATTGAAAAGCTCACTCAATAAAACTACTCCCGTAGCTTAAACGAAACCGAACCATTGGTTTTTTCGGTACTCTTAATATTTACTTCATATCTTTTATTACCATCGTAAATTACCATCAGTGCGGTGTTTGGGGGTATGCTGCCCAGGTTTTCGGCATACATCTGTAATTCGTTGCGCTGGTTGCCCGGTGCAATTTTAATCCAAAAGGTGAGGGGCTTTTCGGTGAGCAGTTGGTGGGTGGTCAGTACCTTATCATTGTAGATCAGGGTAATGCTGTCGCCATCAATTTCTCCGTTATCGTAAAGTGTTACTGAAATGGAATCACGCTCTACTGTTATTGTTTGTATCAGATCATTATTTCTTTTTTCCAGAACGGGTTCTTTTACTGTTATTACGGGCTCTGTTTTTATATTGTCTTGTTGTTTAATTTCAGTTTTCTTTTCTTCAGTCTTTTTAGTACAAAGGGCCAGTATTTCTTCAGGCGTTAATGCCCGGTTATAGATCCGTATATCATCCAGGTAACCACGAAACCAAAATGGAAAAAGGGAGTCGTCTGATTTACCTAAATACAGGTCTTCATTATTAGTAAATGTTTCAGGAAAATAGACTGCATATTTTAACTGGCAGTCTACATAAAGCTTTGCCGTATCGCCATCATTTGTATAAATAACATTGTACAACTGATGTTTTTTTATATAATCAGTATATGGTTTTAATATCGTTCCGGTACCTCTGAAATTTTGATGCAGGGTATCAACCAGGGTTCCATCACAGCCTGTGCCGGCAGAAAATAAAGCATCATCAAAACGAAGTGCATAATTACCCGGATTATAATCTCCACCCCCTTTACTAAGTATCTGGCTGGCATGACAGATCCCATAATAAAAACCTGAAGGTTCAACCATTACGGAAATTGATATCTTGTTGCTGAAATTAAGTGAAGGGCTGTTTGGAATACGCATATAC
>CANKNL010000116.1 GCA_947483345.1 Chitinophagaceae bacterium
GATATGCTGCCTTATGATTTTACGGAAACAGCAACGACCACTGACACAAAAGAAACTGTTGAAACAGTTTTTATCGCAAACACACCCCTAAAAGAAAAAATGAGTGAACAGAATAATTCAATAGAAGGGCAGCTTGATGTAACTACCCAATTACTTACTGGTAATAGCTGGCAAATGCAGGAAAGCAGAATAATTGACGGTAATAATATGGTTTACTATAAAAGAGATGGGCAGGACAATACGATAAACTTCAATAATGATAACTATACATTTAATGCCGATAAAACCGGTATCTACTTTGAAAACGGGCAGGAATATAAATTCAACTGGACCTTTCTGGATAAGGGAAAAACAAAAATGGAAATGGTTATTTTATATCCAGCGCCTTTAGTTGTTAACTTCGAAAACATGATGATTACTGCAACGGTATTTAAATATACACGCTTTCAAAAAGTAAATGGGGTTAACTCTATTGCCATTGAAACCCGAACCGCAAAGTAAAATCATTAAGTAAATGACCGGGATTAATTTATTTACCCATAACCTTTTCCCATAAATCCGGTATCCTTTTCACCCATACCAATTCTCTTGATTTTAATTTGGCTTCCTGTATTGGAGAACCCAAATAGGCTTTGCCTCCGGCTACATCTCCACCTACGCCACTTTGTCCATAAATGACAGCATTTTCGCCAATGGTCAGTGTTTTATTAACACCTACCTGCCCCCATAAAGTAACACCATCTTCCAAGGTTACCATACCGGCAATGCCTACCTGCGCTGCCAGAAGACAGTTTTTACCAATAACGGTATCATGGCCGATATGGATCATATTATCCAGTTTACTGCCTTTTCCTATAATGGTATCATGGGTTACCCCCCGGTCAATCATACAGCCTGCACCTATTTCTACAAAATCTTCTATAACCACACGCCCGCAGCTGGGCATTTTTTTATACCACAGGTCGCGGTCTTTTTTTGTGTTATAATAAAAGGCGTCGCTGCCAATAACCGTACCTGATTGAATGACTACATGATCTCCAATAATACAATGGTCCATAATCGTTGTATTTGGATATACGATCGTGTTTTTGCCAATGCATACATGAGGGCCGATAAAGGCACCAGGATAAATAAAACACCCTTCACCAATTACCGCAGAATCACTGATCATTTTAGGCGCTGGTTCAAAAGGCCGAAAATGATTTGCAATTTTACAATAGGCTTCAAATGGGTTTTCAACAACCAACAAAGCTTTTCCGTCGGGCACAGTTGTTTCTTTATTGATGATGATAAAACTGGCCGCACTGTTAAAACACTTATCATAATATTTAGGATGATCTACAAAAACCAAATCACCTTTTTCAACCTTGTGTATTTCATTAATACCGGTTGCCGGTTCTTGTGTGTTGCCCACTAATTTGGCCTCGATAAATTCAGCGATCCATGGCAATGAAACTGGAGATGGGAATTGCATAATTATAAATTTAGGCAAAGGTACATCGCTTTGCTTTTATTTGATTTTATCAAAAAAACTAATAAATGGATCCCTTTTCCCCTGATTACAGAAAAATTATTTAACTATTTTCTAAATAAAAATGGCTAAAAACAGGTGGTCTTAATTACAGGTGTTTTATAAATTAAAAAATGGCAGTTGAACATAAAAGAAAAAAAGATAAAAAAAGCAGTCTTCCGAAACACTTGTTAATACAATACTTTCAGGCAATTAAACAGGTCATGCTTCTAAAAAATGGAATACCAGTAATTGATTATTTTATTTTTTATCTTACCAGCGATCTGTAGAAATGCGTAGCCTTATCCACAACCCAATTTAAAATGTGAATAAAATATGCCAAAATATTTTTTTAGTTAGCAATATTTATTTTTAATATTGTGTAGGGAATTTGGTTCCCGGTACTTACTAACCCATCTATATAGCAAAGCCCGACACTTACAAGTCGGGCTTTCGTTTTTTAATGATCATCAATTCCAATCTTAAAATTTCGTAAATGAAAATTCATGAAGTGCTTAAAAAAGATTTTATAATAAGTACCGATAGGCACAAACTGGATATTGAATGTATTCAAAATTATTTAAGCAAAGAATCTTATTGGGCAAAAAACATACCTGTTGAAATCGTGAAAAAAAGTATTGACGGTTCTCTTTGTTTTGGTTTGTATGTAAAGGACAGCCTGAAAAATCCGCAAAAATTATTCTCGGCTAAACAGATTGGTTTTGCAAGAGTGATTACAGACCGGGCCACCTTTGCTTATTTGGCAGATGTATTTATTATTGAAGCATTCCGGGGTCAGGGCCTCGCAAAATGGTTACTGGAAGTGATTATGCAGTATCCGGATTTGCAGGGATTAAGAAGGTGGTTATTGGCTACCCAGGATGCACATGGGTTATATTCTAAATTCGGTTTTTTGCCTTTAGATAAACCAGAACGGATGATGGGTTTTAAATCCTTTGACAACTATCCGGAAAACAACTCGTGATTATATCCTTAACTTGCAGCCAAAATTAAAATTCATGCTTAAATCAATGACGGGTTTTGGACGGGCAGAACAGACCGTAAATGAAAAAACATTTTTGGTAGAAATAAAGGCGCTTAACGGTAAGCAATTTGAACTGCAGCTGAGGCTGCCACCCTTATTAAGACCTTACGAATTTGACATACGCAATACGCTGCAGGAACATTTGATACGGGGTACAATAGACTGCATGGTTATTATTAAACAAAACGGAACGTCTAAACCCGTTAATATCAATACCGATTTAATAAAAGCGTATTATACACAAATTGAAACACTGGCTGCAGAATTAAAAATAGATACCAATTCCGTTTTAAGTGCCTTGCTGCGATTACCGGAAGTGGTAACACCCACAAATGATATTTTAAGTGAGGGCGATTTCGTTGAATTTAATAAAGTATTACTGGAAGCATTACATAATTTAAATCAACATCGAACTGAGGAGGGATTAGTACTGCAAAAGGATTTACAAAGCCGGATCACCAATATCAATGAGCAGGAAGAGGCTATTTTAATATTAGAACCCAACCGTAAAAAAAGAATTAAGGAGGAAATAAACCAATTATTGGAAAAACATGTGGGCAAAGAAAATATCGACAATAACCGCATGGAGCAGGAACTGATTTATTACATGGAAAAGATAGATATACATGAAGAACAGATCAGGCTTCGGCAGCATTGCGAATATTTTGAATCAATCATTCAGGAAGCAGAAGAAGGGAAAGGTAAAAAATTGTCTTTTATTTTGCAGGAAATTGGACGTGAAATTAATACCACAGGGAGTAAGGCTTATGACGCCGATATCCAAAAATGTGTGGTAAAAATGAAAAACGAATTGGAAAAAGCAAAAGAACAGGTGCTCAACATCTTATAAAGGTTTAACCAGGGCAATCAATTGAATAACCATCAAATCACGGGTTTTCAGTAATGAAAAAAAGAAACACAAGCAAACTGTATTTTTTAGTCATTGCAACAGTATTTGTACTGTTCATCAGCGCCTGTACGTCAATAGATGTATTCGAAAAAAATACAGCCATACCAAAATATGAGTGGCAGCAGAATTTTTCTGCTGCCGGCCATTTTATGATCACAGATACGGTTTCTGCTTATAGCATTTATCTGGTATTGCGTCATACAGATGCATACGCCTACAATAATATATGGCTCAATATTGGTTTAAAACCACCTGGCGACAGTATGCATATTCAAAAAATAAATCTTAAACTTGGCGATGATGCCAATGGATGGGAAGGCACTGGCATGAACGATATTTGGGAACTCAGAAAATTATTAAATGGGGAGCCACGACGTTTTAAACAACCCGGAGAATACAGTTTTACTATTTCGCAAATCATGCGTGATAACCCTTTATTGAATATCATGAGTGTTGGTTTACGGGTAGAAAAGAAAAAAGATTAACAAAGCCTTTAGTACAAAACCAATCTCAAGGCTATTTTTAGAAAACAATTCTTTATTTTGCATATTATGAAAATGAAAATGATTGCCTTACTTTTTTTTATATTATGTACTGCAGAACTGGTTGCTCAGGAACAGCATAATGATTATGTGCAAAAGGGAGAATTTGGAATTACGGTTGGTGTAGCACATTATTTTGGTGATTTAAATACCCGGGCTGCCATTAACCGTCCCAAGCCAGCAATAGGCGCATTTTTTAGAAAACAGTTTGGTAATTATGTTGGGGTACGATTAAGTGCCCATTATGCACAATTAGGCTATAGCGATACCTATAGCAAAAATGAATATCAAAAATTGAGAAACCTGAGTTTTAATACAAATATTTGGGAGATCGCTTTACAAGGTGATTTTAATTTCTTTAAATTTATTCCCAATGACCCCGACTATGCATTTACACCTTATGTCACCTTAGGTGTTGGTGTGTTTACCTATGATCCATACGCATACACCAACGGACAAAAAGAGTTTTTACGGCCATTGGGCACCGAAGGTCAGGTGATTGGTTACAATGGCAGAAAGCCATATAATACATTGGCTTTATGTATTCCGTTGGGTATTGGTGTGAAATTTAATGTAAGTGATAAGATTAATTTCTCATTTGAAGTGGCTCATCGCTTTACCGGCACTGATTATCTCGATGACGTAAGTACAACCTACATTGGTTCGGGCAGGTTTTCGCCATTATCAACAGCTGCATTATTACAGGACCGGTCAGTTGAATTAGATCCCATTAATCCATTGGGTGTAGAAGGCCGGCAACGTGGCTGGAGTAAACAAAGAGATCAGTATATCATCGCAGAAATAGGAGTAACTTATAATCTCAGCAGTTACCGCTGCCCCTCTGCTAAATAAATGATCTGTTTTTTATTTTTTGTATTCATATAAAAAACAACTATTTTTACGATTCCCCTCAAGTAAACTTGTTATACATATTTCAAGTTGTTTCCATCCAAAGAATAACAAAGACAAAATCCTTATCATTCTGTGATGAGACCATAGTTTTAATCACCACATTAATCTAAACTATGGCGTTCATTCGCAATGGCTTTGTTATAACCATAACAATGCTGTGTGTATTATTTACTAATGCCCAAACTGTTTGTTATCCGGTTCAATCTTCCCGCGTGTTGAAATCAACTGCCGAAGATGCCGCTGCGCTTTTGCAAAAAGCAATAGCAGGCAGTCGCTATATTACAGCACCTTATTCAGTTACGCCCCTGTCTGGTATAATTTTCATTTATGATTCTACGATAACCAATAACCAGTCCTGCAGGGTTGAAAGTGATGGATTAAATTTTATAAAATTTTCCGCGTCAGAGGATAACGGACTTTGCGCCGGACTGTATAGATACTTGCAACAAATAGGATTCAGGTTTTATCTGCCAGGCTCTATTTGGGAAATGATTCCAACGCTTTCATCGGCATATGAAAAAATGGATACGACCTATACGTCAAATTTTAAATACAATGGCTGGTTTATAAGCGGCGGGCATAATGGTTGGATTATGGACAACAACAACAGCTATGGTTGGGATACTTATCATGGTGAAAATGGCCACAATTGGGCATTATACCAACGCCGTAATTATATGGGAGGCGAATATGGTTTTACAGGGCACCGCAGTGATATCATTGGCGGGAGCAATCTTCCGATCTGGCAAAATAATCCCTGTTATGTTGCCAATTACAATAATTCACGCGTGGTTAGTGCACAATCAGTACCTGATGTAAATAGTACGGCTGCCATGCAATTGTGGTCATCAACAATTGAACAAAAATACACCCAATACAGAAATACTATTTTTAGTAATACAACACTTTATGTGAATCAATTCCGCAATTACAATTATAATAATTCTAATCTAGGTATTGAAGTAACAGATGGTGCACAATGGGGTAATACAAAAGATAACCTGGGCTGCAATACCAATGGGTATGCAAAAGAAAGTGATCAAAGTATGACATTGGCAAATTTTGCGGCAACAAAAATAGGGAGTCAATATCCCAATCTGCGTTTCCAAATGTATGCGTATTCAACACATGCTGATATCCCCTCCAAACATATATCAATAAACGAAAAAATTGATGTACAGTTAATACCCGCTGTGTATCAGAATTTAACCAGTATCAATGGGCTACGCAATCGCTGGTATAATCGAACCAAAAATATATCCGAATATAATTACCTCAATCTTTCTGGGTGGAATGGCGAAACGCCTACCTTAAATTTAGATGATTTTAAAGCCACGCTTCAGATTGCAAAAGATAGACAAACACAGGGACTGGTTTGGGAAAGCTCGCCTGCTAAGTTTGCAAGCTTACCTTTTTTAATGGCAGCTAATAAAAATCTAAAAGAAAATGTAGCCATTGAAAATACCCTTACCGCATTTTGTGATCAGATGTTTGCAGGGGCGGGTAAAATCATTTATAATCTGCTCTCATTATGGACAGATAATAAAAGCCAGACTGGTGGCGTATTTAATCGTTACAAGCTGCAGCTTTACCTGCAAATGGTTAGTGATGCAGAACAACAAATTATACAGGAACCAGAAATTGTAAAACAAAGATTACGTGAGTTAAAAGCTTATTTACATTATATGACCCTGTTTTACGATTGGTCTGCCGATCAGCAACAAGCTGCTGCAAAAACCGTAAAAGCAGCAGCATTATGTTTGTATTTGGCTAAAATAAACAAACTGCAATTGGTTAACAGCTATTATTTAATTTCAAGAATTACCTCCGCCTATACAGCCGGCAGTAATTTTCACCAGCAATATAATAATGTAAATGGTACCGCATACCAAAATGGAAACCTCCCATTAATAACAGCAGCAGAAATGGATCAGGACTTTAGAAATGACCTGGCCAAATATAACCATACGATCAACAAATATAAATTTGAAGACGCCTCATTGATATCAACCCATATCAATGAAGCCGGGCTGATGCCGCCTGAAAAAATTAAAGTACAATTAGATTATACCAACGGCATGGATTATTATAACCGTAGCGAATTTTATATAAAAGCACCTGCGGCAGGGCATTTTATTATTAATTATAATCCTGTGTTTGATATGCCAGATAACGGGTACATCAATATTACAGTTGAATCAACCGATAAAGCATTGGAGATAAATGAGGATTTTTCGATGGATAGACATACAAAGGCCGGCAGCTTAAAAATTACATTACCATCAGCCGGAAATTATAAAATGACAATAAGTTCTAAATACAAATCCAGGGTTATTCTGGATATCATAACCAATAAAAATATATTTTATAAAAGCGGTGTCTTTTTTGGTAAAGCAACAGAAGTGTATCAAAATGATATCGATAAACCAGGGTATTTTTATATTCCATCAGGTATCAATAAGGTTTATTTTAGTTTGGGTAATAGTAATCCTGCTGGAAGAGGCTATTCTTCCGAAGAAAATATTAATAGTTCATTTGTAATACAGGATCATAATGGCAAGGCTTTAAAAGCACGATTTGTAACCCCCAATGACTCTGCTTTGTTTTATATTGATATACCCACATCGGCTAGTGGTAAATTTTGCAGAATCACCAAAAAGTTTAGAAACTACAATCTGGTATTTGCCAATATCAGCAATTATTTGTGGTTTGCCATACCTAAACCATTACCATGTAGTCAGGCCGATTTTACCATCAACAGTGTAAATAAAAATGGACGTTGTATTACCCAATTAAAGGCCGTATCTGTAACAGGCAGGTTTAATTGGACGATATCTGATTTAGGCAATAACTATACGTTTACCAATGCACGCGTTATTGAACTTCCAGATTATAGCTCTCCAAACGCAATCGTTACTTTAAACAATGGAGAAAATTGCACCGTTACGAAAAAACTAAGCGACGACGCTAAATTTTTAAAAGAAAAACAGGCTTGTGTAAGCGGTGCAGCATTACCTGAAGTGTCAGCCATGCCTGTTGTTTACCCTAATCCATCAACCGGTATTTTTAAGTGTATGAAAAACGGTGTTGAACTTATTGTAAATGAAGTATACCTATCAAATGCACAAGGTAATAGCATAGCTAAATTCAGTAATATAAAGCAGTTTGATATCAGCAACTTGCCTTCAGGCATATATTGGTACAAAATTTTTGTAAAAAAGGAACTGTATACAGGAAAGTTGATAAAGCTATAAGATTTGTGCTAAAAACCATTTTCCCGGTAAAATTTATTACTTTTGCAGCCCAAAGTCACGCTCATAGCGTGACTACTCATTTTTAGTGTTTTATGAGCCTCAAAGATAATATAGATATACAACGTTTGCCCAGCCACATCGCTATCATCATGGATGGCAATGGCAGGTGGGCCAAGGAAAAAGGTGAAGATCGCCTCTATGGCCATTTGTATGGGGTTGAAAGCGTGCGTAATATTGTAGAAGGGGCTGCAGAATTAGGTATTAAATATCTTACACTTTATGCTTTTAGTACCGAAAATTGGGACAGACCCGAATATGAAGTGTCGGGATTGATGGAACTACTGGTAGAAACCATTCATAATGAAGTACCAACCCTCAATAAAAATAATATTAAACTGCATGTTATTGGGGATGTGGATATGCTGCCCGATGCTGCAAAAGCCGAATTGACAGATGCCATTCATGAAACCAGAGACAATACAGGACTTAATTTAATTATGGCACTTAGTTACAGTAGCCGTTGGGAAATAGTACAGGCTGCCAAGTTGATCGCATCGGATGTGTTGAATGGAACATTAGTACCAGATGATATTACTCAGGAAACAGTACGGCAGTACCTTACAACCAAAAATTTTCCTGATCCGGAATTGATGATCAGGACCAGCGGGGAATACCGGATTAGTAATTTTTTGC
>CANKNL010000117.1 GCA_947483345.1 Chitinophagaceae bacterium
TAATAAATTTGTTTGAATAATGATTGAAGGGTTCAGCGAACTTAAAAAAAATTTAAAGAAAGATTTTTCAGGATTTCCTGAAATAAGAACTGCAGTATTAGCAGACTCTGCATCACAATTGTTTTGTCAGGCATTAAAGGGTTATGGTTACACACAGCAATTGAATATACATACCTGGGAGGCCGATTATGACCGCATTTATGAATCTATTATGGATGACGACTCAGGCCTGTATAGCTTTACACCTGACGTTATCCTTATTTTTCATTCGTCACGCAAGCTGTTAAGCAGGTTTAATAAAACGGAACTTAGCAGTAAAATGCGCTTTGCAGAAAGCCACCTGGACCAGCTTAGGGGCTTAATTGAAAAGATCAATTCAAAAATAAAGTGTAATATCATTTACCTGAATTTTGTAGAGATCAATGATCAGGTATTCGGGAATTTTGCAAATAAAACACCCAACTCTTTCATATATCAGTTACGTAAAATAAATTTTGAACTGATGCAGTTATCAGTTCAAACTACAAATTTGAATATTGCCGACCTGTCAACAATACAAAATCAATATGGGGCAGCAAGGATCAATAATGACAGGCTTTATATAAATACTGATAATGTATTCCATATTGATGCTTTGGGCCATGTTGCAAAACTGATCACTGATATTATATTGGCATTCTCCGGCAGGTTTAAAAAATGCCTGGTACTGGATCTGGACAATACTTTGTGGGGTGGAATTATTGGGGATGATGGTATTGAAAATATTCAAATTGGTGATCTGGGTATCGGAAAAGCATTTACAGAATTTCAACGCTGGATAAAGCAACTCCTGGAAAGGGGGATTATTTTAGCAGTGTGCAGTAAAAACACTGAGCATATTGCCAAAGAGCCTTTTGAAAAACACCCGGATATGGTTTTGAAGTTGGAGGATATAGCCGTCTTCGTTGCCAATTGGGAAAATAAAGTGAACAATATCAGGCAAATTCAATCTATATTAAATATTGGATTTGATTCGATGGTATTTTTAGATGATAACCCTGCAGAAAGGGAAATTATCAGGATGAATATACATGAGATATGTGTTCCTGAATTACCTGAAGACCCGGCTGACTACCTGAGTTTTTTATATAATCAGCAATTGTTTGAAACGGTTTCATTTACCGAAGAAGACAAGCTGCGAACCAAACAATACCAAGAGGAAGCGAAACGGAATATAATGCAGGCTTCTTATGTGAATGAAGATGAATTTTTAAAAAGCCTGGAAATGCAGGCCGTTATTAAACCCATTGATTCATTCACATTGCCACGTGCAGCCCAGTTGTCTCAACGCTCAAATCAGTTTAACCTGCGTACGGTAAGGTATACAGATGAAGATATAAAAACCATTATAGCCGATCCTTCAAAATACACACTAACTGTTTCTTTAAAAGATAAGTTTGGCGACTATGGCCTGATCAGCCTGCTGATTGCAGAAAAAAGAACAGCCGAAAAATTATTCATTGATACCTGGATAATGAGTTGCCGGGTTTTAAAAAGAGGTGTTGAAAACCTGGTATTGAATGAATTGGCAGTCTTGGCACTAGCCAATGGGTTTAGCAGCATTATTGGTGAATACCTGCCTACGCCAAAGAACGGTTTAGTGAAAGACCACTATGAAAAACTTGATTTTGTGCAGCAGGGTTCCCAGTGGGAACTGGACTTAAATGCATACAATACTAAAATAAACTTTATAGATAAATAGTAAAAGGAAACCCTGTTAACTGATGATTCACATGGTTTACAATATCTGTCATTTCATTTAGTATTGTTATCTTTGTTGATTGTTTTAGCCAATGCTGCAGAATGTTTTGTTATAGAATGTTTAAAAAATTTAATTGTAAAACCTGATGCCGTATCCTGAAGAAATGTTGCCGGAAACAGGAAGCAATGAAAAAAAATTGCTGGTATTGGATACTTCTTATTCATTGGAAGATATTACCAAACGGGGAATCTTAAGTTCAGTAACCTGTCGTGACCTTAATGGATATTTTAAACATGTTTGGACTGTTCATCCCTTTGCCACCATTGTTACCTCCCTGGAATGGACCCCAAAAACCGGAAAGCCTGTATGGCATTCCATTGAACCAGCCCATACATTTGTTGAAGGAAAATTTGGCCGTTATGCCTGGTTGCAATGGTTTTCTATTTTAAATTTTTTTATAGGGCAATTGGGGTTAATGATGAGTTTAAGGCGGCTCATTAAAAAAGAGAAGATTGAAGTAATCAGGGTTGGTGATATGTTGTACCTAGGGCTTTTTGGCTTTGCCCTGTCAAAGCTTTGTAAAATTCCGTTTGTGGTGCGGGTGGGTGGAAATTATGATAAGATTTTTGAATCAACTGGTCAACCTTTGCAAAAGCGATTGTTTATAAACCGAGGTATTGAAAAAAAAATTGAAAGATTTGTTTTAAAAAGAGCCCACCTTGTTGCAGGTGCTAATCAGGATAACCTGAATTTTGCATTGGCTAATGGAGCAAGAAAAGAATTCAGTACCATTTTCAGGTATGGTAATTTATTATATGCAGGGCATTTTACTGAGCCTGAAAAAAGAAAGGAAGGGCAAACATTACTGGATGAGCTGGGAATAAGTACAAATGCCTTTTTATTATATATAGGCCGTTTGGAAAAAGTAAAACATCCGGAACATATATTAAAGGCTTTGGCAGCAGTTAGAAAAAACGACCATGATGTAACAGCATTACTGGTTGGTGGTGGAACCATGTTGGATGAACTGAAAGAAATGGCAATTGCCTTGGGTATTCAGCATCAGGTTATTTTTGCAGGTAATAAAGACCAGGAATGGCTAAGCAGGATAATACCTTTGGCTTCTATAGTCTTATCACCTCATACCGGAAGGGCACTTTCTGAAGCTGCTTTGGGCGTTGTGCCTATTGTGGCTTATGATATAGACTGGCAGGGTGAAATCATTGAAAATAATGAAACCGGCTTATTGGTCCCATATCCTGATCAAATTTTATTCAATGAGGCCACAGAACGATTACTTACAGACACTGTATTTGCCCGAAAACTGGCAGTTGCATTAAGAGTAAAAGCCATCGACATGCTTGATCCAAAAAAACTGAACGAACATGAGATCAGCGAATATAACGCACTGCTTAAAAGGGTCTTAAAAAAATAAAATTAAACAGGCATGAAAGAAATAAACTGTAGGTTTTTAAAAATAGATCATTCTAACCTCAACCTGAATCATGTTATAAGGATTGGGGCAATAAGGGATGGAGGTTATTTTGTAACCAAGAGACTGGTAGAAGATTGCGGTTTTATTATTTCAGGAGGCATATCATATAATGTTGCATTTGAAAAGGATTTCTGGGATATTAACCGGAAGGCAAAACTGATCTTGATTGACGGATCGTTCAACATCTTTACTTATTTGGCAAGACCTTTTTACTGGATGCTTTTTAAAAGGACGTTTTTAATGAAGATCGGAGGCTTGATAGACATGCTATACCTTAAAAGAAAAGCTATTTTTTTAAAAAAGTATTTAGGCTCCGGGGGCATTTCCCTGAAGCATATCTTCGATATATATACTCATCAGAAGAATGGCTATCTGAAGCTGGATATTGAAGGCTCGGAATATGAATTGCTGGATGAGATCATTTCATTTCGGAGTAAGCTTAATGGCGTTTCCATTGAGTTTCATGATGTACCGGCCCATATTCGGGAGATTAATGATTTTATATTAAAACTGGGGATGTGTGTGATAGGGTTTAATATCAATGAAGTTGGGGGAGTAAACACTCAAAATATGCCTGAAGTGATTGAATTGTGTTTTGCAGATGAAAAATATGTTCATGTAACTGAATCAGATATAAAAAGTGGAAAAAGATTCAGTAATGAGTTTTATAATGAATTGCTTATTCCGATTTTTTAAAAGTTAATTTAATTATCATAAGGTTTACTGGATGGTGCGGTAGCCTATACTGAAAGCAGTACAATGAAGAAAAGAATTTTAATTGATGCTACAACGGTTATCGAAAAAAAGGATGGGTTATCTCAATACATTATCAGCATTTTATATAGTTTACCTGCTGCTGCTTTTGACGAATTCCATTTTATGGTATTTATCAATAAAGGGGTTAAGCGTAAAGAGCTCTGGGATGTTATTGGTAACGGAAAGTTTGAAATTATTGAAGCTAAAATTGCCCCAATAGGGCCCAGGCGCGATCTGGACCTATTTCTTTTTTTTAGAAAGTTTAGGGATAAATTTGATCTTTTTCACAGCACTTCCAATCAATATCCCCTCTTTTTAAAAAATGGTATTGCAACGGTACATGATATTACCTTTAAAAAATACTTAAACAGCAACTGGTGGACTTTCAATATGGCCAGCCGTTACCTCAACCTCGTTATCAGCAGGTCTATCAAAAATGCAGCTGCTGTGATAGCTGTTTCGGAATTCACCAGGCAGGACCTGATACAGCATTATCAACTCAATGATACCATGCAGAAAAAAATAAAAGTGATTTATGAAGGATGGGAGCATTTGATCAATAATTTGGTTGATACCGGAAGCGAACAGATGCCGGAATTTGAACACTATCTGTTTTATGTTGGTAATACCCGCCTGCATAAGAACATGAAAAATTTACTGCGGGCCTTTAACATTGCAGCAGAACAATTACCACCAGGGATTAAATTAGTGATTAGCGGAGATGAAGGATTTTTAGATGAAGGAGATAAAAAACTGATCAAGGAAATTAACAGATCAGGCGAACGAATTGTATTTACGGGTTTTGTATCCAAGGCCGCACTTGAACACTTATTCAGGAACGCCGATGCTTTTATCTTTCCGTCATTGTATGAAGGCTTTGGTATTCCGGTACTGGAATCATTTTATTTTAAAAAACCGCTTTTATGCTCAGATATCACTTCATTACCTGAAATAGCGGGAGATGCGGCACTTTATTTTGATCCTGAAATACCCGAAAATATAGCAGCAGTCATCATATATTTTTTCAAAAATCGCGACATAGAAAAAATACTCATTGCCAAAGGGATCGAAAGATTGAAATTGTTCTCCTGGAAAAAAGCGTCGGCCGAAACGGTTGATTTATATAGAGCGGTTCTTAACAAAACCAGTTAATAAACAGGCAATCGTAGTTGTCAGGATTTTTATAAAATAGACCTGTATTTTTCATTTTTTGTATACGTCGCAATAAGCATAAAAAAGTAAAAAGGAAGAATGGGGATCCGGTAGCGTACCAATGTCCCAAAATTAAATGTAGTAAATCCTACCACGGCAGCCAGAAGTATAGTAAAAATAAACGCAAAAAATATATAAGGTTCTGTAAATATTGTATATACGAACCTGAAAATCCCGCATTTGTATATTACAAATAATAATGCCAGTAACATTAAAAAAGATTCAATTGCAGAAAAAAGCATGATCATTTTTTTCGTTTCCCATAAAAATGGGCGGAATAAAGTAGAAAATATTGCCAAAGGGCTTCTTACAATGAATGTTGACAAACTCAGTTCAAAATCGTCTGTTTTAAAGCCGGCCTGGCTGTTTTCATCTACTTTGTCTGCATTTGCATAAACCTCCTTAAAAACTTCAATCTGGCTCTTTGATTCATCTATTAAAGAATTTATTGAGGATGAAAGATTTATAAACAGAAAAACAGAACTGATCAGTATGATTAAACTTACTGTAAAGAGCTTAATGATATGGTCCTTGCTTTTTTTAAAAATCAAAATAACAAAACTTAAGGCAACGGAAACAACTAAAATACTGGCAATATAAATTTTAATAATAAAAAGCAGGTAAAAAAATATGATTAAAAAAAGTATGTCATAAATTTTTATTATTTTCTTTATGAATAATTTATAACAGAGATGAATTATAAAACCTACAATACCGATACAGACCGTATCTTTTATTAAACCACTGCCCCAGAAACAAATGGATGGGGTGTACAGGATCGTAAAAGCAAGGAGCTTTTCTGCTTTTAAATCTAAAATCTCATTCAAAGTATAATACAGCTTCCATAGGCCTGCAAAAGCAAAAAGACCAAAAAACAGGCTAATGATAAGATAACTGTTGACGCTGATATACGAGAGAATAGCCGAGATCTTCATAATTGTAAAATTGGAATTGGTGCCAATTCCTATAGGTAGTTCGAGTCCCATATTTGAAACAATACTATTCGGTTTTACCACATCTTCTCCGGAAATATAGAAGATACCAAATGGATTACCGCCATTACTTATGAAATCCCTGATAAAGTTACTTCCCATGTAAAAGCCAAAAGAATCGCCATAGCCATAATAAAACTGAATGAGCATGGCATAACAAAAACTGCCGGCCATATGGAGGGAAAATGCGGTAATAAAATATTTTCTTAACGGGGTGCCATTGTATTTCCTACTGGCAATCTTTATAATGAGATATAAAAAAAACAGATATAGGGGTAATAAAAGAAAATCAGTAATCGTTATAAACTGCATCTGGCAGGTTGAGGGTATTGTTAATAATTAGTGCAATATACTTGGTGCTTTTATATTCTGTAGCGCACACAATTATAAATACTGTTCCACATTATTCATCTTTTTATAAAGTAAATATAAAACTAAAAATCATTTTTAAAAGCCAGCTGCTGCTTTCATAGTGCAATTTGTAAAACCGTATTTTTTTTGCAATACCTGGTAATGCGTTAATAAAACAGTGAGGTTGGCTATATTTTCTTTAAGATTAACACCAAAATTATGTGGGTGCCACCATAAATGATACAATTCATTATTCTTTGCAGCATAGCTCATCTCTTTCATAATCCTTTTCAGCTTCAGCTTTTCAAGCCAGGCTAAATTTTTATTGTAAGGTTTTAAAAAACGACTGGCAGGAATATTTACCGGTGATCCGTTTTGGGGTATAAGGGAAAAAGTGTTATTGCCAGAAATCGGGAAGTAGGTGTCTACCAAACGGCAAATTCTTATTAAAGGCACTTCGGCAGAAAACTTGCGGGGCTTATATATCCAGGATATGGGGTTACCCCGATAAACCTGTATTTCATGATCCTTTAAAATGGATAAATAATCAGCATTAAACTGGTTACGTGGAAAAACCAAACTGCTTAGTTTAATTTTTTTTGCCGATGCAATTTTTATTGCAGCTTTTAAATCAGTTTCAAATTCAGCAGCCGATTGCCCTTCTTCCAAACAAAAATAATGGCTGAAAGTATGCGAGGCAATCTCATGGTTACTTTGTTTGATCAAATCAAATAAAGGGTAGCCAAAATGATAAGGATCGTCTGTTTCGTTAAATCCAATTGTTTTAAACTCATTCTCATAAACATTATAGGCTGCATTACTATAAGCTGGTTTAAGGTCGGGTATAAACGGTTGTAGGTCATCTTTGTTTTCAGCAAATAAAATACCTACTGTTGCAAAGGTCACTTTAAAATCAAAGCGCGAAAATATATTAAGTAATTCAGGGATCACTTCTTTTACGCCTGTAATATGCTTGCCATATTTAGCTTTTGTAGTTACATCCCAAACACCCCAAAGTAATTCAAAATCCAATGATATTACAAATACACCTTTATCGTTTTTTATATTGCTCATTAATCGGGTAAGCCAAATTTGTAGATTTGTGAAATTAGTAGATTTATTTTAAATGGCTTATAATTAACATCGAAAGATTGTTTTAAAATCTTTTATAATTAAAATAACTAATCTTTTTATCATTATTTTTACAACCATATGGTTACCATCTTAGTTACAGGCTGTGCAGGTTTTATTGGCACCCATCTATGTACCTTACTACTTAATAAGGGGTATGCAGTAATAGGCGTTGATAATTTTGATCCGTTTTACAACAGGTCAATTAAAGAAGCAAATCTGGCCACCTGTACAAAACACCCGGCATTTAGTTTTTACGAACTGGATATTACAACCGGACTGGACCCAATTAAGGAACAATCCATTCAGACGGTTATTCACCTGGCAGCGAAAGCCGGCGTGAGGCCCTCTATTGAAGACCCGGCCGGTTACCTGCATGTGAATATTGCCGGCACACAAAAAGTACACGAATTTATGCAGGCCAGAGCAATACATAAACTCATCTTTGCCTCTTCCTCCTCAGTATATGGTAATAATAAAAAAATACCCTTCAGCGAAACGGATAATGTAGATAACCCCATATCGCCCTATGCCTTTACTAAAAAAGCTTGTGAACTGATGAATTATACGGCTCATCATTTATATCATATGGATATCATTAACCTGCGCTTTTTTACTGTGTATGGCCCCGGACAACGCCCCGACCTGGCCATTCACCAGTTTGTAAAAAAGATCGCTAATAACCAGCCATTGGTTTTATTTGGCGATGGCCAAACGGCACGTGACTATACCTATATTGATGATACCGTTGCGGGCATTTACAGCGCATTGAAATATTGTTTGCAAAACACAAATATATATACCACCATCAACCTGGGTAATAATAACCCGGTTAAATTAAACGATCTGGTAGATATTATTTATATCGCCATGGGCAAAGAAAAAAATATTGACCATGTACCCATGCAGCCGGGCGATGTAGACATCACTTATGCCGATATTTCTAAAGCAACAACCTGGCTTAATTATAAACCGGCAACAAGCCTGCCAGAGGGGATTGGTA
>CANKNL010000118.1 GCA_947483345.1 Chitinophagaceae bacterium
AACATATTGGTACTCGTTACACAATACAACCTGCATATCCAAAACCTCCACATCCATACCGGCAGCGATATTAAAGACGTTGATGTTTTTGTAAAAGGCATTGAAGTTTTATTTGATATCATTCCTTCATTTAAAGAGCTGGAATCCATTGACCTGGGCGGTGGTTTTAAAGTGCCTTACAAAGAAGACGATACCGAAACTGATATACCCTTACTGGCACAAAAGGTTAATGAAGCCTTCAGCAATCATCCCAATCCCAATGGCAGGCATTTGCAGGTTTGGTTTGAGCCGGGGAAATTTTTGGTAAGTGGTGCTGGTTATTTCTTGACCGAAGTAAATGTAATAAAAGAAAATGCAACCACCAGCTTTGTGGGCATCAACAGCGGATTCAACCACCTGATACGCCCCATGTTTTATGATGCCTACCATAAAATTGAAAACATCAGCAACCCTAGCGGTGAAGTAAAAAAATATGCGGTTACCGGCTACATCTGCGAAACAGACAATTTTGCCTGGGACAGAGAACTACATGAAGTTAGAGAAGGCGACCTGCTTGTGTTTTACAATGCCGGCGCCTATGGCTTTGAAATGAGCAGTAACTTTAACTCACGCTTGAAGCCGGCCGAAGTAATGGTAAAAGATGGCAAAACTATATTGATAAGGCGACGAGATGAGTTTGAGGATTTGTTGAGGAATCAGGTACTATGATTAAAAATTTAATTCTGCTTTTTTTACTGATAAGCCCTGCTGTAAAAGCTTTTAGTCAAATACCTGATTGCGGTAAATTTCGCGATGGCAAATACCGCATGGCCGATACCCGTGCCGGGGCGGTGATCATCGCCGAGAGAAACAGCCTGTACCAAACCGAAACCAGTGAAGTTTTAAAAGCGGTAGTGCGTTTCAAAATTTCCTGGCAGGACAACTGTAGTTATACGCTTAAACTGGATAAAGTGATCAGGAATGAAAACAAGATCAACTTTCCTCCAGACTTAAAAATAATAGTAAAGATCATTGAAACAACCGCCAGTGGCTACACACAGGAGACATCCTCTTCAATTACTAACGACACTTACAAGGTTGTAGTAACCAAGATCAACTAACACATTTTTTGTTTTATAAATAGTTTAACTAAAATTCTTTTATCCGCTTCTTGCAGATATCAATTTTTCTCTCCACATTTACATAGCAAATAAAAAATGCCGATACTGGTGATTCCATCAGTGTCAACCAACCGCACAATCAACTTCAAATTTATGAAACTCGACCCAAGCTGTCGTATCAAAAAGTTCAAAGTAACTTTTTTACAATGTCTGCTGCCCCTAACTTTTATCCTGCTCTTTTTTTCCTGCAGCAAAAAAGATAAATGGATTGATGTAGATCCTGCTTTCAGCAAATACATTGATGCCTATACCACCGGAACCGTTTCCAAAACGGCGGCCATTCGCATTAAACTGGCGGCCGATGCCAATACCACACATGCCATTGGCGAAGCGGTTAAAGAATCGCTGTTCAATATCTCCCCTTCGGTAACAGGAAAAGCATTCTGGCTGGATGCCCGTACCATTGAATTTAAACCCGACAGCTGGCTCAAACCAGATCAATTGTACCAGGTAAATTTTAAACTGGGTAAGGTTACCAAAACAAGCGACCAATTTTCTGAATTTAAATTCAGCCTAAAAACGGTTAAGCCTTCTTTTAAAGTGGGTAACGATGGCTTGCGCAGCAACGGCGTTAAAAATAAAATGAGCCTTAGCGGCATCCTGGAGACAGCCGATATTGAAGAAGGAAAAGGGGTTGAAAAATTATTGACCGCTTCTCAAAATAACAACATACTGAAAATAAGCTGGCAACATAATGATGCCACAAAAACACATCATTATACGATTGAAAATATTGACCGTTTAAAATCGGTAAGCAATGTAGACCTGCGTTGGGATGGCAAACCAATGAAAATAGATATAAAAGCAGAGGCTGCAGTAGCCGTACCTGCCCAAGGCGATTTTAAAGTGCTGGACGTTGTGGCCATAAATGAAGCACAACAATATGCATCCGTTCAATTCAGTGATATGATCGCTGTTGGCCAGGATTTAAACGGATTGATAACCATCAGCGGACAATCAGATATTTCCTTCACCATCAACGGCAGCGAAGTGAAAGTTTTTGGCAACGGAAAACTGGATGGCCATTACACGGTTAATATCAATGCCGGTGTAAAAAATAGTTGGGGCGATGTACTGGATAAAGGTTTTGCATCCAACATCAATTTCCAGAACAGGATGCCTTCGGTAAAAATTCATGGTAAGGGGAATATTTTACCCAATAGCGGCAGACTGGTTTTACCATTTGAATCTATCAATTTAAATGCCGTTGACATCAGTATCATTAAAATTTTCGAGAATAATGTTCCGCAGTTTTTGCAGGAGAACGACCTGGGTGGTAATAATGAACTGAGAAGGGTTGGCAAACCCATTGTTCAAAAAACATTAAGGCTCGATGATGATAAAACTTTAGACCTGCATAAAAAACAACATTTTTCTTTAGATATCGATAAGTATTTAAAAACTGAGCAGGGTGCTATTTATAAAATAACCATTGGTTTCCGTCCGGCGTATTCATTATATCTCTCCACCGATACAACCACAAAAGTTGAAGAGGAAGAAGAAGAGAATTATGGCGACTACAGCGAAAACGGGAACAATGGTGTAGATGAAGATGATGCTTTTTGGGAAAGATACGACAGCTACTACCCTTTTGGCTATAACTGGGAACGAAGAGATGACCCTTCCAGTAAATCTTATTACAACAAAGATCGCTGGGCAACCAGAAATATTTTAGCCAGCAATATCGGACTTACCGCCAAGCGTGGTAATGATAACAGCCTGGTTGTTGCCGTGAGTAACATTCTTACAACCGAGCCCATGGATGCTGTTGACATTGAAATCATGGACTATCAGCAAACCATCATCAGTAAAGGCAAAAGCGGGCGTGATGGTTTTGCCCATATTGACCTGAAGCGTAAACCCTTTTTACTGATCGCCCGAAAAGGAAATGAAAGAGGTTATTTAAAGCTGGATGACGGAAGTTCGCTGGCGCTTAGCCGCTTTGATGTAAGTGGTGAAGAAGTAAAGAACGGTATCAAAGGATTTATTTTTGGAGAACGCGGCGTATGGCGTCCGGGCGATACCATGTTCCTAAATTTTATAGTTGAGGATAAACAGGGCAAATTACCAAAAGATCACCCTGTTGAATTCAGCCTTTTTACGCCACAGGGACAATTATATAAACACACCATACAAACCAATGCAGAAGATGGGTTCTATCTATTTAAAACCAATACCGATGCCACATCAGCAACCGGTAACTGGCTGGCAAAAGTAAAAGTAGGTGGAGCCGTTTTTGAAAAAAGAATAAAAGTGGAAACCATTATGCCAAACCGGTTGAAGATAAACCTGGATTTTGGTAAAGACCCATTACTGGGTAAAGGCAATGCCCAAACCGGGAACATCAATGCCAAATGGCTGTTTGGTGCATTGGGTAAAAATCTTAAAGCAAAAATTGATGCCTCACTGTCTTCAAGAGGCACCTCCTTTCCAAAATTTGCAGGCTTTAAATTTGATAACCCCACATCTAAATACGAAACCCAAAGTAAAACCATTTACGAAGGCACACTGGATGAGCAGGGCAATGCAGCCTTAAAAACGAATTTTGAAATTGATGCAACGGCCCCGGGCATGTTAAGTGCCAATATGCTGGTAAAAGTTTTTGAACCGGGTGGAAGTTTTAGTGTGGATAATGTAACCATGCCTTACAGTCCGTATGCAAGTTATGCTGGCATAAAATTACCCAATGGCGAAAAACCCTTTGATTATTTACTGGCAGGTAAAAATCACACCGCACAAATTGTGGATGTTGATGGAAAAGGAAATTTGACAAGCGGCAGCAGTGAGGTGGAAGTACAGTTCTACCGCATTCAGTGGCGCTGGTGGTGGGATAATAACGGCGACAACCTCAGCAATTTTACACAGGATGAATACAATAAATTGCTGAAGACCGAAACCGTTAAATTGAACAATGGCCGTGGGCAATGGACTTTTGGTACATCAGAAAATGAATGGGGGCGATACTTGATACTGGTGAAGGACCTTAAAAGCGGCCACACGACCGGCTCTGTTTTTTATATAGAAGATGCTTACTGGCAAACAAGGGCCGGAGAAGAGGATCAAACCGCGGCATCCATGTTATCTTTTAAAGCCAACAAAGAAAAATATAATGTTGGGGAAGAAGTTTCTTTGGCAATACCCAGCAGCAAAGGTGGCCGGATATTGGTAAGTATCGAAAACGGAAGCAAAGTAATTAAATCTTTCTGGCAGGAAACCAGGCAGGGAGAAACACTCGTTAAGTTTAAAGCTGATGCGGATATGGCCCCGAATGTTTATGCCACAATCAGTTTATTGCAACCCCATTCACAAACCATCAATGACCTGCCCATCCGCATGTATGGATCTATCCCCATTTTTGTGGAGGATAAAAATACCGTATTGAAACCGGTACTGAATATAGCAGCCAGCATCAGGCCCGAAACCAATGTTACTTTCTCTGTAAGCGAACAGAATGGCAAAGAAATGACCTATTGCGTGGCAATTGTTGATGACGGATTGCTAGACCTGACACGATTTAAAACACCCAACCCCCATGAGGCATTTTATGCAAGAGAAGCCTTGGGCGTAAAAAGCTTTGACCTGTTTGATTATGTGATTGGTGCCTGGGGTGGCGATCTGGAAAGGATCTTAACTATAGGTGGCGATAATGAAGCCGGACCAGGTAAACAAAAAACGGCCAACCGTTTTAAACCGGTAGTTAAGTACCTCGGGCCATTTCATCTTAATAAAAATCAAACCCAAAAACAATCTTTCAAGCTACCCTCTTATATTGGTTCGGTAAGAGCCATGGTAGTTGCGTCTCATCATGGCAGTTATGGTGCTGCAGAAAAAACAGTAGCCGTTAAAAAACCCTTGATGATGCTGGCCACCATGCCCCGCGTACTTGGCCCCGGCGAAACCATTAAACTACCGGTTACTGTTTTTGCTATGGAAAATAATATTAAGAAAGTAAATATTTCATTGCAGTCAAATCCTTACCTGGAAGTAGTTGGCAGCAATGTTCAATCCATCGATTTTGCACAAACAGGCGAACAGATGATTTATTTTGATGTGCGTGTAAAACCAAATGTGGGTATTGGTAAAGTAAAACTGCTGGCCAATTCCGGCACCGAAAAAGCAGATTTTGAAATAGAGCTGGATATCAGAAATCCAAATCCGCCAATGACACAGGTAACAGAAATGACCTTATCTGCCGGACAACAATGGAAAACAATCGCTGCTCCAATTGGTATAGCAGCAACAAGCAAGGCTGTGCTGGAAATTTCTAGCCTGCCATCTATGAACCTGCAAAAGCGATTGAATGAGTTAATTGAATATCCACACGGATGTGTTGAACAAACAACCTCTGCTGTGTTTCCTCAGTTGGTTTTAAATCAGCTAACTGATTTGGATGACGCTACAAAAATGCAGGTTGCCAGAAATATAAAAGCCGGTATCGGCAGGTTACAAAATTTTCAACGGCCAGATGGCGGCTTTAGTTATTGGCCCGGTGGCAGTGAAAGTGATGAATGGGGCACCAACTATGCGGGGCATTTTTTAGTAGAAGCCCAAAACAATGGTTATCTGGTTAGTGATTATATGTTACAGAACTGGAAAAATTTTCAACGGGGCAAGGCAAATAACTGGGCGCCATCTAATACTAATTTTTATGGTGGTGATCTTACACAGGCATACCGGCTGTATGGTCTGGCATTGACGAAAGCGCCCGAAATGGGCGCCATGAACCGTTTGAAGGAATTCAAATATTTATCTGCAGAAGCTAAATGGCGATTGGCTGCAGCTTATTCACTGGCAGGCCAGGAAAATACAGCGCTGGATTTGATCAGTGGCTTGGCAACCGTTTTTCCGACAAGAAATACCTGGGGGATTACATATGGCTCAGAAACAAGGGACGAAGCAATGGTTTTGGAAACTTTGACATTGCTTAAGAAAAAAGCAAAGGCAGAAGAACTGTTAAGGACCATTTGTGCTAAACTATCTCAGGATTATTGGTACAGTACTCAAACTACAGCCTATAGCTTAATGGCCATTGCAAAATATTGTGGCAAAAACCCTTCAGGTGCAAAAATTATTGCCGCGGGATCGGTGGATGGAAAAAATGTTGATATCAACTCCGCTTCTTACATTAAACAGCTACCAATCTTATTTACAAAAGGCGGTAGCCCTGTGGTGTTAACAAACAAAGGTGGCAACACTTTGTATGTGCGTTTGATCATACAGGGCCAACCGCTTGCCGGTGATAGTGTTAAAATAACAAACAACCCTGCAGTTTTAAATATGAGTGTGAGTTATGTAAATCAAAACGGCACTGCCATTGATATCAGCAAACTTACACAGGGCACCGATTTTGTGGCCAAGGTAACAATCACCAATCCCGGCAAGCGTGGGTATTATTCGCAGATGGCGTTGTCGCAGATTTTCCCCAGCGGCTGGGAAATTTTAAATGCCCGTATGTTTGATGGTGAAGGTGCATTCAAATCTTCTTCATCAACCTATCAGGATATTCGTGATGACCGGGTGTATACTTATTTCAATATTGGCAGCAATCAAACCTATACGTATTACATACAACTAAATGCATCTTACCTGGGCCGATTCTTTTTACCCGGTACCTATTGCGAAGCGATGTATGATAACAGTATTACAGCCGGGGTAAATGGGAAGTGGG
The DNA here is from genome assembly GCA_947483345.1 of Chitinophagaceae bacterium. Classification (GTDB taxonomy): domain Bacteria; phylum Bacteroidota; class Bacteroidia; order Chitinophagales; family Chitinophagaceae; genus Ferruginibacter. Next base: position 6,829 of record CANKNL010000118.1, read on the forward strand.
TGTTAGTGGTGAATCAGTAGAGCCCCTCCTATCCTCCCCAAAGGGTAGGGAAATGTAGAAGATTGAAGCGAATTTAAAACCCTGTCGGCGGTTGCAAACCCCGGCAGCGGTTTTTTATAAAAGGTAAATATTTTTTTGGTACAGGCTTTAGTAATTCTATTAAGCATCGTTGTGTCACTCTCTTGTACGGCATACCTTTATTAAACTTTAATTGTATTGTACAAAAAAAAGAACTCATGGCAAACACATACACACAAATCCATCTGCATTTAATTTTTGCCGTTCAAAACAGAAGGTCACTCATACAAAATTCATGGAAGGACAGATTGTATGAATACATGACTGGTATTGTTCAGCAGCATAAACATAAAATGATTATTATAAACGGCATGCCCGATCATTTACATGTTGTAATTGGCATGAGGCCAACGCAATCCTTGTCAGACTTAATGCAGGATATAAAAGGCAGCTCATCAAAATGGATTAATGAGAACAGACTTGTGGCCGGAAAATTTCATTGGCAAGAAAGCTATGGCGCTTTTTCATACGGCAAATCTCAATTACCTAAATTAATAGAATATGTCAAAAACCAGGAAGCACATCATAAGAAAAAAACTTTTGCAGAGGAGTATAAAGAATTTTTAAACGCTTTTGAAATTGAATATGAAGAGCGTTATATTTTTAAAGAGTTGGAGGATTAAGCATCTATCGTCCCTACGGGACTTGGGTGTAAGGGGATGCTGTTTTTCTATCAATCTCAAATGCCTACGGCATTATCGGAGTTCATTTGATTGCTGTATTTATTCCGTTAGGGATGCAAGATTGGTAGAAATAATAATGATAATTTTAAAAAAGCCGTTAGGGGTGATAGATTGGCAGAGCACTAACAATGCCGGATATTTGATTTCTGTATTTATTCCGGTAAGGATACAAGATTGGTAGAAATGATAATTTAAAAAAATCCCGGCAGGGGTGATTGATTGGCAGACCACTAACAAAGTCAGAAGGATATTTAATTTCTGTATTTATTCCGTTAGGGATACAAGATTGGTAGAAATAATAATGATAATTTAAAAAATAATCACGTTAGGGATGATAGATTGACAGACCAAAGACAGCAAGCGCCCGAATACAGCCCGAAGGATATTTGGTTTCTGTATTTATCCCGATAGGGATTTAAAATTGGTAGAAATAATAATGATGATTTAAAAAAATTCCGTCAGGAATGATAGATTGTCAAACCACAAACAAAGGCGGATAATTGATTTTTGTATTTATCCCGTTAGGGATACAAAATTGGTAAAAAAAATAATAATGATAATTTAAAAAATCACGTTAAGGATGATGGATTGGCAGACCACAAACAAAGGCGGATAATTGATTTCTGTATTTATTCCGGTAGGGATGCAAGATTGGTAGAAATAATAATGATAATTTAAAAAAAGCCGTTAGGGGTGATAGATTGGCAGAGCACTAACAATGCCGGATATTTGATTTCTGTATTTATCCCGTTAGGGATCTAAGGTTGGTAGAAATAATAATGATAATTCCGCTAAGTCCCGTAGGGACGACAGACTAGTAAATGAAAAAAAACGTCTCGTACATATCATCCACAATTCTTACACCCGGTATATCAACAAAATTAAAATCATTGTTATTGTGCGGCCTATTAATCTGGTTTTGGTTTTCTCTTCCAACAAAATTATTTCATGCGCCAACCTGTTATGTTATTGAAGATAAGGATGGCCATTTATTAAACGCTACCATTGCTGCCGATGGCCAATGGCGGTTTCCTAATAACAAAAATGTACCGCAAAAATTTATCGATTGCATCACCAC
>CANKNL010000119.1 GCA_947483345.1 Chitinophagaceae bacterium
AACGGTATTTGTAAGGTTTGCAGAAACCCTGATATAGTTTGAATAATGGGCATGTGGTTAAATAATCTGGTACAATTAGAGTGAAAATAATAAATACAAAATTAGACTGTTGATAGCAAAAAAAAATATATCTGGCCTGCATATTATTTAATACCATATAGCGTGGGGCCTTCGGGCATTATACCCAGGATGGTATTTTTATAAACCGCACTCAGGGAGTTATATTTGGCATCAATAATTAATTTACCCGCTTTGTTTACCAGGCCTAGTTTATCCTCTTTAACTACCCGTGCAAAACCGTCATTAAAGTCATAAGCACCCTGATAAATAAATTCGGTTAAGGCGTTGCCTTGTTTATCAAGTAGTCCCCATTTATCATCCTTCGCCGCCCAAATCCGGTCTTCGGTCATGTATAATATACTCCTGTATTTATAATCGATAATCGGTTTTCCTTTGCTGTCAACAAGGCCAACCAGTTTATCTTTTTGAACAGGAAATGTGCCATTACCCGGATTGCCCGCTGCATCATATTTGATATTAGAAACGGCTTGTCCTTTATTATTTATCAAAAAAAACTTTCCGTTTAATTGAACCATGGCAGCCCCTTTTGTAAAACTGCTGGCGATATCAAATTTTAAGTCAATTACCTTATTGCCAAGTGTGTCAATGAAACCCCATTTATTATTTTCTTTAACCAGGGCAAGGCCTTCGGCGAAATCACCCACTTCGGTCCAGGTTTTTGCACTAATTGGTTTACCTGATTTATTCACATGATAAAACCGGTTGCCTGTGTCTTTGATTACGATAAATCCACCGGTGCATTTACCGCCTTGTTTAGCAATTAAACTAAACACCTCATTTCCTTTTTTGTCGAGATAATAAACCAGGCCATTCTTACTATTGGTAGCATAGGCAATGCCTTCAGAAAAGGGCCCCTTATAATAGGTATAGAGGTCTTTAATTTTTTTAAAATTTCTGTCAGCCAATTGAGGAGCACTGGTGCTGCTGAGTTGTAATGCACAAATGCCCTCGCTGAAATTAACAACCGAAAAATAACTTTCGGCATTTAATTTTTTACCGGTGTGGTCATAAAAATCGTAGGTCGAATTTTTGCTTACAAAAATACCGTCTTCATTAAAGTCACCGGCTTCGCTAAAAGGCAATATTTTATAGGTATTAGTAACGAGGTTAATCAGGTGAACAGCTGCATTTGAATTCAATAATACAGAATCTTCATTTTCGGTAAGGCTGTGGCCATAATTTTTTAAATTAAGATCCGTTAAGGTTTTCTGTAAATTGCCGTTCAGGTCAAAAATCTTTACCCGGTTTTCATAATAATACACAATCCTTTTCTTTCCAAGTATAACTCCATTGGCACTATCGGCGGGTATGAATATATTTCCGTTTACATCACCCACCGTATACTTTCCGTTTTGGATTACGTAGAACCTGTTGGCTGTAGTAGGTGAAACATAATCATAATTAGGAGCCACTATAGTAGAACCTATGTTGTTCATCATGCCATATTTTTTATTCAAAGTTTTAAAAACAGTGTAGCCACTTTTATCAATGGTTACATCAGTATATTCCATGGGCAGTATGGGCATACCTGCTGTGTTCATCGTTCCTTTTTTGCCATTCGACTCAATAATAAAAAGCCCACCGGCATTAAGTGATGAGATGTTGTCAAAAGTTCTTTCCTGGATAACTTGCCCTGTTTTATTGATCAGTATCCATTCACCGGGTACGGTTACATTTGGCTTGCCGGCGCCGCCCGTAGTATATCCTTTCTTTTTGGCAACCGAAGTAAAGCCTCCATAGAAAGGGTTTGCATCTTCATATTGTGCGGCAATAATCAGGTTGTTACTTTTGTCAATGTAGCCATACTTGCCACCCGGAATGGTTTTAACAGCAGCCAATCCATCACTGAACGAAGAATAATTATCATAGATGGCAGGAATAATAACGTTGTTTGTTTTATCCATGAAGCCCATTTTGTTATTCTTTTTAAAGTTTATTAATCCTTCACTTGAGGGTCCCAGGTAATCGTATACAACCGGGATAATCATTTTACCGTTAACATCTATGGCGCCCCATAAAAAATCAGAATCGTTTTTTCTTTTTTTTACTACAGCAAGCCCTTCACGGAAAGGCTCTATTTCAAAATACTGTGGCTCTGTAATTACTTTTTGCGTAAGAGCCGAAAACAGGCCTGCATGATCTTTACTGTTTTTAACGATAAAAATGTCTTTTTCGCCCGAAACCATTATGGCCTTATATTGAATGGGCACAACAATTTTCTTTTCAGTATTGATTACACCGTAAGTCTTCTCAAGCAAATTCTGATAAGCAGCCGTTTCAGGCACCTTATATACCAGTGTATATCCATTGTTGAAAGGGTATTCAACAGTATAATCCTGGCACAAAGCAGTTGGGTTAACAAAGAATAATAAACCAAATGTGTAAATCAACCATTTCATTGTCATATAATTTTCGGCTTAAAATTAATAAAACTATGGCAGTAATAATTAAAGCGTCGTGGGTATTGTAAGTATAAAATGAGCAGCTGTTTTTGAGGATGATAAAATCAGGTATAAACCATTGCCATAATCATTTATTTATTGTAATTTTCTGCTCACTTAAAATAAATAATATGCCCAGTTTTTCACTCCATGTTAATAACAAAGACTATACGGTAGAAGCAGAAGCTGATATGCCACTACTATGGGTATTACGTGATCTGCTTGACCTCACCGGCACAAAATACGGTTGTGGTGTTGCCAGTTGTGGTGCCTGCACGGTTATGATGGATGGCAATGCGGTGTATTCCTGTCAGCGCACAGTTGGCAGTTGTGTTAATAAAAAAATTATTACTATTGAGGGTTTATCTGAGAACGGCACACACCCTGTACAAAAAGCCTGGCAACAGGCTGCTGTACCGCAGTGTGGTTATTGTCAGCCGGGGCAAATGATGACCGCCGCGGCCTTACTTGGTAAAAATAAAAGACCATCAGATGAAGTGATCAGCTCAGAGATGAGTAAAAACCTTTGCCGCTGCGGAACCTATCACCGTATTAAAGAAGCCATGCACATAGCCATAGAAGAAATTAATAAATAACCTGCCAAGACTGTATATGAAAAAAGAACAAATAGACCGCCGGAGCTTTATAAAATTAAGTTCACTGGCATCGGGAAGTTTAGCCATTGGGTTTATGATACCGGGTTTAAGTGCGCTGGCATTGCCTGTTGAAGAATGTTTGTTTTTTCAACCCAGTGTATATTTAAAAATTGATAAACAGGGAAGAGTAACTGTGTTTGTAGCCAAGCAGGAATCAGGCCAGGGTGTAGATACCGCATTGCCCATGATCGTTGCAGAAGAACTGGATGTTGATTTTAGAAATGTATATACAGAAATCGCCCCATATGGCACACTCAAGGAAGGCGAGCATGATACAGGCGGAAGCCAGAGTGTGCTAAATATGTACACACCCTTGCGCCATGCAGGTGCTATAGCCAAAGCGATGTTGATAAGTGCTGCTGCCAATGTATGGCAAGTTGATGTGTCAAAATGTGCAGCAGATAATGGCGAAGTGGTGAATACAATAAACATGCAGCGGATAAAATATGGTGAGCTGGTTTGCCAGGCAGCCTTGTTGCCGATACCTAAGGAAGTGGTACTTAAAAACCCCAAAGATTTTAAAATAATCGGAAAATCAGAAAAGCGAAACAAACTAAATGACATATTGATTGGGAAAGCAAAATATGGTATGGATATTAAAGTTGAAGGGATGCTGTATGCCGTTGCCGAACGGTGTCCTGTTTTGGATGGTACTTTAATAAAGCTGGATGATACAGCAGCGAAAAAAATCCCGGGGGTTATCAAAATAGTGAGCTATACCGGAACAGGTGCGCCTATGCATGTACGTGCTGCTGTGGCAGTAATTGCAACCAATACCTGGGCAGCCATTAAAGCCAAAAGGCTCTTAAATATTACCTGGGATGAAGGGAAAAAAAATAACGAAAGCACCGAAGTTCTTTTTAAGGCGTTTGAATTGAAGGCAAATACAAAACCACAAATTTCTGTTTTTAATAAAGGGGATATAACCAAACTGGCAGGTAAAAATGAAATAACAGCAAACTATGCCCAACCGTTTTTGGCTCATGCCACCATTGAGCCCATGAATTTTGTGGCATCTGTAAAAGGAGAGAACCTGGAATTGTGGGGTGGATTGCAGATTCCCGATTGGGCGGTGAATACAATTGCAGAAGTAACCAAAATAAAAAAGAAAAATATAAAACTAAATCTAGCCATGATGGGTGGAGCCTTTGGACGGCGCATTCATTTTGATTTTGCCATTGAAGCAGTAAAAATTGCACAGCAAATTGACAAGCCGGTTAAATTGATCTGGGAAAGAACCGATGATATGCAGCACAGCATGTATCGCCCGGCAAACTACCACCAGTTAAAAGCCAATACCGATGATAAGGGAAATCTTATTGGCTGGCAACACCATGTGTTGGGTACGCCGGTTGCTTATATGACTAATGGTTTGCAGGAAAAACACCCCGAAGAAATGGAGGGTGTTAATGCAGCCTTTTATTATGATATACCCAATGTAAATACCGGGTACACAGCGGTTGATTTTAATATTAACCGGGGTTGGCTGCGATCTGTAGATATTTGCGTAAATACTTTTCCTGTTGAATGTTTTATTGATGAAGTGGCCGCTAAACTAAAAAAAGATCCACTGGCTTTTCGTTTATCCTTACTGGAAAACCGCGCCGATTTTAAAACCGGTAATCAACCCGGTGCGATGACACAATCACCATCAAGAATTGCAGGTGTTTTAAAAATGGTGGCCGATAAAATCGGGTATGCAGAAGCCAGGAAGCCCAATCATTTTATCGGTGTGGCCACTCACTCTTTCATCTTTGCCAAATCTTATGCAGCTCATGCTATAGAGATTGAAATGCTTGAACCCAAAAAATTCGTGATAAAAAGAGTTGTTGCTGCTATTGATTGCGGGCTGGTAATTAATCCTGATGGTTTGCTTAATCAGATGCAGGGCGGATTTGCTTTTGCATTAACACAGGCTTTAAAAGGAGAGATTACCATTAAAAACAGCCGTGTTTTACAGGATGGTTTTTATAGTTATGAATTACTAAGCTATGGCGAAATGCCGCCTATAGAAGTTTATATGGTTGACAGTAAAGAAGAACCCGGTGGTGTGGGAGAAGTAGGTGTGTCTACTGTTGCGCCTGCACTTTGCAATGCATTGGCTTTAGCCGGTCACCGCCCAAGAACTTTACCAATCCGCAATGAAGGGTATAGTTGGTTGTAGGTAAGTGTTTGATGATTTAGATTACTGAGCCTCAGAAAACAATTAATCTATACTCATTAACCCCCAAATAATTAAAAACTACCTTCGCTGCAGATATTGTAATTATGACATTTAGCGATTTAAATTTAAGTGGCCCCTTACTTAATGCCTTGGAAGAACGGGGTTACACCAATCCAACCACTATTCAGCACAAGGTATTTCCAATTGTAATGAGTGGCAGAGATGTGTGTGGCATAGCACAAACCGGCACCGGAAAAACATTTGCTTACCTGTTGCCGCTGCTGCGTTTATGGACATTCAATAAAGATAAAAATCCACAGATACTGATCATTGTACCAACCAGGGAACTGGTGGTGCAGGTGGTGGAATCGGTAAAAGAATTAACCACTTATATGAGTGTTGATGCGGTGGGTGTTTATGGCGGCGTAAATATTAATACACAATGGACAGCGTTACAGAAAGGTGCTGATGTGCTGGTAGCCACGCCCGGCAGATTATATGACCTGGCCGTTAACGGCGCTTTTAAAACAAAGTCAATTAAAAAACTGGTGATTGATGAAATGGATGAGATGCTTAATCTCGGATTCAGAACCCAGATAAAAAATATACTCGATCTTATTCCGGCTAAACGACAGAATCTTTTATTTTCGGCGACCATAACCGATGAGGTTGAAAAATTAATGGACAGCTACTTTAATAACCCCGAAAGAGTAGAAGCCGCACCAACAGGAACTCCACTGGAAAATATTGAACAGGCCTACTTTGCAGTCCCCAATTTTTATACCAAGGTTAATCTGCTGCATTTGTTATTATCCGAAGATGAAACCATGACCAAAGTGCTGGTTTTTGTGGCCACAAAAAAATTAGCCGATGATCTGTATGAACAACTGGAAGCAAAATTCCCGGGAACAGCAGGCGTCATACATTCCAATAAAGAACAGAACCACCGCTTTAATACGGTTAAACAATTTCATGATGGGACTTACCGGTTTATTATTGCCACGGATATTGTAGCAAGAGGAATTGATATTTCTGAAGTAACACATGTTATCAATTTTGATGTACCAGAAGTGCCCGAAAATTATATACATCGTATTGGCCGAACAGGCCGGGCAGATAAAAAGGGTATTGCTATAAGTTTTATCACCGAAAAAGAAAAACCTCTACAGGAAGCCATCGAAACATTGATGAAGCAGCCAATAACAATGACCGGCTTACCAGAAAACCTCGTCATCTCCGATGAATTGACAGAAGACGAAATGCCTAAGATTTACATGAAGACCATACAGCTTAAAATTCCGAAAAAAGAAGAAAGCGGCCCGGCATTTCATGAAAAATCTGCCAAGAATCAAAAAGTAAATTTTATAGTGAGGAAGAAAGACAGGATGATGAAAAAATATGGCAAACCAATAAAACGGGCGCCTAAGAAATAACAGAACACGGATTACACAGGGCTAAGGATCTTTATTGAAACTTTTATTTGACTATGCAACAAATAGTTCTCATCGTATTCGTACTGGCTATCATTTATGCTGTTAAGTTTTTACAAAAACGTAAAATAACAGTTGATCACAATCCGGTACCTCTACAACTGGTGAACATACTAAGAGAGCAGGTGCCTTTTTATCGGCAGTTAAATAATGACAGGCAAACCGAATTTGAAGACCGGGCAGTACGTTTTTTAACACAGATTAAAATTACCGGTGTTAAAACCACAGTTGAAGATATGGACAGGGTTCTTATTGCTGCCAGCGCCATCATTCCCATTTTTAACTTTCCGGACTGGGAATACCCAAACCTGCATGAAATTTTATTATATCCCGATTCTTTTGATCATGAATTTCAACAACAGGGAGAAGGGCGGCCTATATTAGGCATGGTGGGTAGCGGAGCCCTGAATCGGGTAATGATCTTATCGCAGTTTGAGCTGCGACAGGCATTTACAAATAAAACAGGCAAAGACAATACAGCCATTCATGAATTTGTACACCTGCTGGATAAAACCGACGGCGAAATTGACGGTATACCGGAATCCCTGCTGAATAAAAAATATGTACTACCCTGGCTGCAACTGATGCGGGATGAAATAAAAAATATTATTAATGACCAATCAGATATCAATCCTTATGGCGCAACCAATGAAGCAGAATTTTTTGCAGTAGCTTCTGAATATTTCTTTGAACGGCCTGCGCTGCTTAAAGAGAAACACCCGGGTTTATATCAACTGCTGGAAAGCATATTCACACCCCAAAAAAAATCGACTGTTAGTGAACCGTTTTAAATACCCGGCTCAGTAACCTCGTTTAAAAAGGAATTAAATATTAGTATGCTGTCTTGCTCATTTTTTGCATCCACTTCCAATGGGTAAAGAAAAGAATGATACAAATAAAAATGATCAGGCTGCTAATGAGAATCGTTTTGAAAGCACTGTGTTGAGCGGATTGAATTTTATCATTCCTGGCAGATTCATACATAACCTTTAGCGTTTGTTCGTCGGGGGTATATGTGTCATTTATTTTATCCGATCCTTTCTGATTTGATTTAAGAACATCCGATTTATAATTCTCATAAGATGCAAGGCTTGGAGAGCCGGCTTGGTTATATCCCGAATGAAGCGGATCGCTGCGATCAATAACAGCAGTAAACAAGGCTGTTATTGAGATCAGAAAAGTAATAACAGTAACTAAGCATACAGCATAACCATATACCTGCGAAACAATTCTTGTTGCTTTTTCCATAAGTAACCTCCTTTTTAACAAAGGTGAAAAAAATACACACAAATTTTTATGATGTTTATCATGTTTTAAAATTACAAACCTTAGTAGGCTGGGTTTGTTAAAAAAGGGGTTTGTTAAAAATCAGATGGAATCTTTAAGGTGTCTCAGGTCGAGCATTGGATTTTTCCCTTTTATGTTGCTGTAAAAAGAAATGATTTTTTTCAGATCTTCTGCTTCATCATCTCCCGGGAAAAAGGCATCACCAATGATGACCAGTTTATTGGCATAATCAAATCCAATGGGTACTATGGGAACCCCTGCTTTTTTAGCAATATAATAAAATCCGGTGCGTAATGTATTTACCCGTTTACGGGTTCCTTCGGGCGACAAACCTAAAATAAAATTATCGTTGGCAGCAAAGAGTGCGGCCACCTGGTCTACCATACCGTGTTTGCTGAAACGGTCAACAGGGGTACCTCCCATGGCTTTTAATATCCAGCCCAGTGGTCCTACAAACAATTCTTTTTTACCTAAAAATTTGGCATGAGGTATCTGCATTTTACTACGG